>QKCE01000153.1 GCA_003245785.1 Spirochaetales bacterium
AGATAACCGACGCGACGGGTACCCTGATCGGCAAGGGTTCCCGGGTATGGGTCGGCGGGCGTTTGGCCGAGGAAACGAGGCTCACGCCCAAGGGCGAGACCCAATCCACGGAGCGCTACGAGTACGACGCCGAGGGCAGGAAGGTCCGCTGGTCCGTGCAAACCGCCCAGGGCAGTACCGTGACCACCGACTACGGATGGGTCGGCGGGAATCTCGCGGTCATTTCCGTGAAGGATTCTACCGGGACCGAAATCAAGCATTTCGAGCGAAGCTATAACGCTGCCGGCGTTCCCCTCGCCGAGGAAGAGCTCGCTTCGAGCGGAATCCTCGTCCGGCGCGTCTCCTACGCGAGCGAGGGAGGTTTCGTCGTCGCCGAGGAAACCCGAAACGGAACCGGCGGGCTGGTCTCCTCGGTTACGTACGAGAACGACGAAAACGGGAACCCCGTGACGGTCAAATTTTACGATCGCTCGGGCCGGCTCATCGAGACGAGAACGCAGGCATGGACCGGGTTTACCCGGCTCGTTCCCCAAAAGTGACATTTCATAGGGTAGGAAGAACATGAAAAAACCGCTCGTACTTTGCGTCGCGTTGGCCCTGACGGGTTTCAACGCCTTCGCCCTCAACGAAAACGTGATCGTCTGGGAAGAGATTTACAATCGGGTCGATTCCGACGCCCAGCGATACCAGATAATGCTGAAGATCACGGAGATGAACGACCGCGACTTCGCCCCGATGATCCAGACCGCCCTCGACTCCCTGGTCGCGAGCCGGCTTTCCGTCGGCACCGTCGCCGAGCGTCAGGACAAGATCGCCCTCGCGAAGCTCCTGGTGGCCCAGCTCGGGAGCCTGAAGAGCGCCGAGACCGCGGACAGCGTGTTCGAGGCCTACAAGGACGCCCCCGACCCGATCCTGAAGGCCGCCGCGGCGACCTCCCTCGGGATGATGAGGGCGACGCAATACGCCGAAAGCCTTTCCTTCGACCTCGCGGCGATCAACGAAGGACCCGTCGCCTCCCGCGGCCGGGACCAGGAAATCCTCGCCCTCGGCCTCGTGCGCGGCCTCGAGGCGATGCGCTCGCCCCTCGGCTACGAACAGGTCTTCCTGGCCTCCTTCGGCTGGTATTCCGCGAAGTCGACCGTGAGGGACGCCGCCGCCGCCGCCGCGTCCGCCATGGTCGACGACCCGACCGACGGGCTTACCTCCGTGTTCAAGGGCAACCCCTCCCTGGAGATCAAGCTCCAGGCCGTGCGGGCCGAGCTCGCGTCCGGCGCCCCGGAGGACCGCAAGCGGGACTTCGCGGCCATGGCCCTCCTGTGGGGACTCGACCGGGTGGAGGAAGACCCCCTCCGCGTCCAGGCGCTCCGGAACGTCCGCGTCGCGGCGGTCAACGGGCTAATCGCCCTCGGCGACAAGGACGCGGGACGGGTGTCCCTCTTTACCCGCCTTTTCGAGATGGACAAACGGAACGACGCGACCCTCGAGGAATCCTCCCGCGCCCTGGTCGCCCTGGGCACGAACGGTTCCGACGAGGCCGCCAAATACATGGCCGCGGCCCTCACGCGATACAATTCCCTCCAGCGGAGCGACGCGAACGCCGCCCGGGACAAGATGCTGATAAAGCAGCTCGTTTCGGCCATGAAGCTCTCGAACAACCCGCTCGTGAAGAACGCGCTCCTCCAGGCGAAGTACATCGATTACGACGCTTCGATCCTGCGGATGGTCGACGACGCGCTGAAGTCCTTCCAGTAAGCCCGTCGCCGGGCATTCGCGCCGAACTGAGGCCGGGGTTCGCCCCGGCCTTTTTTTTGCCCCGGTGACCCGATCTCCGTCGCCCGGCCGCGGCGGCGTCGCGGGACGGGGCAAAGCGTCCGGACATGGGCGCCTCCCCGCTTCCGCGCCGAACGTGCCCCTCCCCGGCCGACGCCACGTCCCGTCGCCCGCGAAACCGGGGCATCCGTCCCTTGCGTTCGGGGGCCGAGGGTTTTACCATTAAGGTATGAAATACAGAACCTTAGGAAAAACCGGGTATCCGGTATCCGAGATATCCCTCGGGACGTGGCAATTGGGCGGCGTATGGGGTTCGTCCTTCGACGGGGCGAACGCGGAAACGATCCTCGAGACTGCCTTCGAGCAGGGCATCAATTTTCTCGATACCGCGGACGTGTATTCCTCCGGACTGAGCGAAAAGGCCGTCGGCTCCTTCGCGAAAAGGCACCCGGGCAAGGTCCGGGTCGCGACGAAGTGCGGGCGCAGGCTCGACCCCCACGTCGCCTCCGGCTATACCCCGGAGTCCATCCGGGGCTTCGTGGAAGACAGCCTGAAGAATACGGGGCTCGAGCGCCTCGACCTCGTGCAGCTCCACTGCCCCCCGACGGAGGTCTATTACCGGCCCGAGATTTTCGGGACCTTCGAGCGCCTCCGCGAGGAGGGGAAGGTCGACCATATGGGCGTGAGCGTCGAGAAGGTCGAGGAAGGCCTCAAGGCGATAGAGTACCCGAACGTGGCGAGCGTGCAGATAATCTTCAACATGTTCCGCCAGCGCCCCGCCGAGCTCTTTTTCAGGGAGGCGGCGGCCCGGAACGTGGGCGTCATAGTCCGGGTTCCCCTGGCGAGCGGCCTTTTGACCGGCAAGTTCGACCAGGCTACCACCTTCGGGAAGGAGGATCACCGGACCTTCAACCGGAACGGCGAGGCCTTCGACAAGGGCGAAACCTTCTCGGGTATCCCATGGGATTCGGGCCTCCGGGCGATCGCGAGACTTAAGGAGGTGTTCCCCCTGGAACCCCCGCTCGCGCTCGTCGCGCTCCGCTGGATCCTCGATTCGGACCTCGTGTCCTGCGTGATCCCCGGCGCGTCCCGGCCCGACCAGATTCGGTCCAATTGCCGGGCCTCGGACTTGCCTCCCCTTTCGGAAAGCGAGCACCAAATCGTGAAGCGGATTTACGAGGTGGACATAAAGCCCCTGGTGCACCACCTCTGGTGAGCCCTCGGGGCGCGCGGGATCAGTCTTTTTCCAGGCCGAGCTTTTTCGCGACGATCTCCGCGGCCTCGCCGACGAAGCGGGCGCAGGGGCGCGTCGCGTAGTATTCCGGCGTGCGTTCGGAGGGGACGGCCGAGTAGGGACAGCCGTGTTTTTCGAGGAGTTCGCGGCAAACGCCGGTACCGAAACGGGCCAGGAATTCGCCATGGGCTTCCTGGACGAGGGCGTAGAGCGCGGTTTTCGTCTCGTTGTCCCCCGGACCGTATTCTCCGCGGGCGATGCCCGCGACGAAGGCCATGCCGCTGATGGCCCCGCAGGTCTCCCTGAGGCCCCCGATGCCGCCGCCGAATCCCGCCGTCATTTTGAGGATATCCGCCTCCCCGTGGCCGAAGTCGCCGGCGAATGCCGCCGCCGTCGATTGGGCGCAATTGTATCCCGTTAAAAAAAGGGCCTCGGCCCGCTCGCGATGCGTCATGCCGTGGAGTATATTGGCGACGGCCCGGGGTGTAAAGCGACGGCCCGGACTTCCCCCCCCTTATATGGCGGGCCGCAGCTGGATCGGGGCATCGGTCGCCTCGTCCGGCTCGAGGGGCGTCGGGTAGGCGGATTTCGCGCCCCCGAGGCCCGTCAATATTTCGGTGACGATGTCCAGCCTCCTGAAGGGCGTAATGAGATAAAGCCCGTCCGCGAACGGTAGGGCGGCTCGCGCGGTTTCCAGTGCCGTTTCAACCGCGATGGAAGCGGCCCGTTCCCGGTCGGCCCCCTCGAAACGCCTTTCGAAGTCCCGGTCCAGCCGGATGCCCCGCACGTTTTCCGCGAGAAAGCGCGCGTTTTTGGCGCTTACCACCGGCAGTATTCCCGCGAGAATTTCGGCTCCCAGGAAGTCTCGCGCCCGCTCGAGGTTTTCGAGGGCCTCCCCGCAAAAGACGGGCTGGGTGAAAAACCTCGTCACCCCCGCTTCCCGCTTTCTCGCCCCCCGCTCGAGTTCGACCCGGAAATTCCGGGCGTTTACGTTGAGCGCCGCGGAGACCGCGAAGGGGCGTTCGAAGAGGCTCCCGTTCCATTCCGAGACGAGCCGGGCAAGGCCGACCGAGTCGAAGGTCGCGAGGCTTTTTACGGCTTCCCGGTCCTCCGCCCGGACGGGGTCGCCGGTAACCGCGAGGATTTCCCGGGTTCCCAGGAGGTCGAGGGCGAGGAGGGCCGAAAGGAGGGCGTTTCGGTTCCGGTCCCGGCACGCGAGGTGGGGAATGACGGGAATCCCGGTTTCCCGGGAAACCGCGGCGGCGAGCATGGCGGAGTCGGCCCGCGGGGCGGCGAGGGGATTGTCCGCGACCGTGATCGCGTCGGCCCCGGCGGCGCCGAGGGCGCGTACCCATCCCGCGTAGCGGCCGAAGGCGCCGGGCCTTTCCCGCTGTTCGCCCGAGGCGGCGGGGGAATCGAGCTCCACCGCGATGAACTTCTTATTCATGCCGGGACTCCCGCCGCGCCGGCGTCTGGGCCGGCGGCCGGGTTTTTGGCGACGTCGCCTTCGTTGCCCGCCCCGACCGGTTTCCCCGCCAGCCGTCGCCGGGCGGCGCGGACCGCCGCTACCAGGTTTTCCAGGGAGGCTTCCGTCTCGGCCCATCCCCGGGTCTTGAGCCCGCAGTCCGGGTTTATCCAGAGCTTTTCGGTCCATTCGGGACCGGCGCCCGGCGTCAGGGCCATTCCCATAATGCGTTCTTCAAGCTCGTCCGCCGACGGGATCCGGGGGGAGTGAATATCCCATACGCCGGGTCCGACCGCGGTTTCGAAGCCTTCCCGGACGAGGGTTCCGGCGAGGAATTCCCCGGAGCGGGCCGCCTCGAAGGTGATTACGTCCGCGTCCATACCGTCGATCGCCTCGGTTATTTCCGTGAAGTCGCTGTAGCACATGTGGGTGTGGATCTGGGTTTCCGCAGCGACGCCGGAATGGCAGAGCCTGAAGGCCGGGATCGCCCACCCGAGATAGGCGTCGCGTTCGGCCCTTCGGGGCGGCATTTTCTCCCGCAGGGCCGCCTCGTCGATCTGGATTACGGAAATGCCCCGGCGCTCGAGCTCGAGTACCTCTTCCCGGATCGCCCGGGCGATCTGGAAGGCCGATTCCGCGAGGGACACGTCTTCCCGGGGAAAGGACCAGGCGAGAATGGTCGCGGGCCCGGTGAGCATGCCCTTTACCGGCTTTTTCGTGAGGGCCTGGGCGCGGGCCGCGAGGTCCGCCGTGAGGGTGCCGGCGCGGCGGACGTCCCCGACGACGACCGGCGGCTTTACGCACCGGGTCCCGTAGGACTGAACCCAGCCGTGGCGGGTGAAGGCGAAGCCCTCCAGGCGCTCGGCGAAGAATTCCACCATGTCGTTCCGCTCGAACTCCCCGTGGACGAGGACGTCGAGCCCAAGGCGCTCCTGGTAGAGGACGCAGTCCCGGGTCAGGCGGAAAATCTCCCCGTCGTAGGCGGTTCGGTCGATCGCGCCGGAGCGGAGCCCCGCGCGGAGGGCGCGCACCTCCGCGGATTGGGGGAAGGAGCCGATGGTGGTGACCGGCAGGGGCGGAAGGCCGAAACGCGCGGCCTGGATTTTCCTGCGCGCCTCGCGGCCCGGCGCCCGGAAGGGTACTGCTTCGCGGGCCGATTCGCGGGCGGGGGTCGCCGCGTAGCGGGGCGAGGTCGCGGGGCCGCGGGAAAAGCGGACCGCCGCCTCGCCGGCTTCCGC
>QKCE01000007.1 GCA_003245785.1 Spirochaetales bacterium
GTAGAGCGTGTAGCCGTGGCCTTCGCGTACGGCGTGCGGGACGGCAGGACCGTGCCGGTGGAAATTGACAGGAACGGCGTGGCGTTTCGGGTGGGGCAACTTCAACCCGAGACCGAGCTCCCCCTCGTGACAGGCCCCCGCTTCGACAACCCAGTCGCGGGGCAGCGCCTCAATCCCGCGCTCAAGCCGCTTCTCGCCCAGATAGAAAGCCTCGAGCGGGAGCATCGCTCCCTTCTCTCCTCGATTTCCGAGATCAAGATCGACGAAAAGCCCTACGGCGGCTACGATCTCGTCCTGTATCCCGTACACACCCCCGTGCGGGTAAGGACCGATAAGGCGTTGAACGAAGACGCGATTCAGTATATGATGTTGGTACTGGACGTCATCGGAGAACTCAAGCTCGATATCGACGAAATCGATATCAGGGCAGGGACCGTCGCGTACAAAGTAAAGGGGGCGTGATTTTGAGCGACGTCGTTGTCGGTCTCGATATTGGAACGAGCCGCGTACGTGCCGTGATCGGTGACGTTTCCGAGAGCGGCGTATTCCAGATAACCGGCGTGGGCACGAGCCCCTCGACCGGCCTGCGAAAAGGCGTCGTCGTAAATATCGAGAATACCGTCCGGGCTATATCCCAGGCGATCGAGGCCGCCGAGCTCATGTCGGGGACCGAGGTGAGCCGCTGCATGATCGGCGTCGGCGGTACCCATATCGACGGGCTCAATTCCCGGGGCGTGGTTGCCGTTACCTCAAAGGGGCGGGACAATCGAGTCATCGGCCAGGAAGATATCCTGAGGGTCATAGACGCCGCGAAGGCGGTCGTGATTCCCATGGACCGGCAAGTCCTTCACGTCATCCCCCAATCATACATTGTCGACGAAGAACGCGGGATCAAAGACCCCCGAAACATGATAGGAGTCCGCCTGGAGGCCGAGGTGCATATCGTCACCGCGTCGGTGACTTCCGTGCAAAACGTGGTAAAGTGCGTTAACCGGTCGAATCTCTCGGTAGACGAATACATGCTCCATTCCCTCGCCGCGGCCAAGGCCGTAATGAGCGCCGAGGAGAGGGACCTGGGTTCGATCCTCATAGACCTCGGGGGCGGCACGACGGACGTTCTCGTGTTCGCCGGCGGCGCGCCACTCATGACCGCGGTAATCCCGGTCGGCGGCATCCAGGTTACCAACGATATTTCGGTTGTGAAGGGCATCTCGCTCGAGACCGCGGAACGCATCAAGATCGACGAGGGGTGCTGCTGGATGGGCTTGATCGAGGAAAACGAGGACGTGATCCTGCCCGGCGTGGGCGGCCGTCCCCCGGTGGTCATACCGCGTTCCGAAATTTGCGAAATAGTGCAGCCCCGCATGGAAGAGATCTTCAATATCATCAGGAGCAAGGTCGAGCCGGTGCTCAAGTCGCGCCAGCTCTCTGGCAACGTGATCCTCACGGGCGGCGGCGCCCAGCTGAGCGGCGTGGTCGAGCTCGCCTCGTCGATATTCAACACCCAGGCTGTGCGGATAGGCATTCCGGGGAATTTCGGCGGCCTTATCGGGGAGTATCGCGGTCCCGATTACGCGACCGTTCTCGGTCTCGTGCTCGCGGCGAACGAGCACCACGAGGCGGAGGATCGCGAGAAACCGCCGGTCGAGGCCGCGGGGACTCCCTGGATCGGGAGGCTCAGGGGCTGGCTCAAGGAATTCTTTTAAAAATTAGGAAAAGAAAGCCGAATAAAGGTTTTTTCTGGGAGGGGAAAACTCATGAATTTTGAAGTCGTAGACAAACGGGACGTATGTCCCACCGTAATCAAGGTCGTCGGCGCGGGCGGCGGCGGCTCGAACGCGGTCAATCGCATGATGGCGTGCGGGCTCCAGAACGTGGATTTTCTCGTCGCGAACACTGACCTTCAGGCCCTCAATTATTCGAACGCGCCGACAAAACTGGCGATCGGCACCAAGCTGACCGGAGGGTTGGGGGCGGGCGGCAAACCCGACGTGGGCGAGAAGGCCGCCGTCGAGGATACCGAAACCATCGCGAACGCCCTCCGCGGATCGGACATGGTGTTCGTGACCGCGGGAATGGGGGGTGGCACCGGAACCGGCGCCGTCCCGATAATCGCGAAGATCGCCCGGGAACAAAAGGCCCTTACCGTCGGCATCGTGACCCGCCCCTTCAATTTCGAGGGACGCGCTAAGCAGAAGCTCGCCGAGGAGGGAATCGCGAAGCTCCGTGAATCCGTCGATACCCTAATAGTGATACCCAACGAGCACCTCCTCAAGCTGGTGGACCGGAAGACCCCGATCCGCGAGGCCTTCGTCATGGCCGACGATGTGCTCAGGCAGGCGGTTCAGGGCATATCCGACCTCATTACCATCCCCGGCGACATAAACATCGACTTCGCGGACGTGAAGACGACCATGGAAGGCCAGGGCGACGCAATCATGGGTATCGGCGTGGGCGAGGGCGACAACCGCGCCGTAGACGCGGCCACCGACGCCATCAATAATCCGCTCCTCGAGGACGCGCATATCGAAGGGGCGAACCATATCCTCATCAGCATTACGGGAAGCGAGGACATGACCCTGATGGAAGTCGAGGAGATCGTGAAGATCGTGACCGCGAACGCGGATTCCGACGCGCTGATCATCTACGGTACCGCGGTCGACAATTCCATGGGCGACAGGATAAGCGTGACCGTCATCGCGACGGGATTCGTGTCCGCCGGCTATCGGGACGTCTTCGACCGGTCCCACTCGAAGGCCGCCCCCAAGGCGCAACCCCTCGATACGGACGGTTCGTGGATCTCCAACAAGGAATGGAACGAGTATCGCGAAAAGAACCAGAAGCCCGTTACGGGACTCGGCACCCGGGGCGGCAGCCTCGGCGGCGGCCCGGTACCGCTCCCGGCCTCGGGGGACGATCTCGATACCCCGACCGTCGTGCGCATGCAGCAGCAGAAGGTTCAAAGCTGAACGAACGCCTCCTCGACCTTTTCCGGGCTTGGCTCGTGACCGGCGAGGGCCGGGCTCGGCTGACCGCGGAAACCTATCGCCAGGTTGCTGATTCCTTCGTCGCCTGGCTCGCGGATCGGGGAAGGACGCCCCTCGACGCGACCGAGGGGGATTGCGCCGAGTACATGACTTCGCGCTTCGATTCGGGCCTCACCGGGAAAACGCTCGCCCGCGACGCCGCGGCCCTGCGCGCTCTTTTTTCATACCTCAAAGTACAACGCCTCCGGGAAGACAATCCTGCTTCCCGATTGGAGGCGCCGCGGCGCGAAACTACGATACCCCGGGTATTGTCCCCCGAACAGGTGGATTCCCTCCTTTCCGCCGCGTCTTCCGACACCCCCTTGGGCATTCGTGACCGTTGCCTTTTCGAGCTCGTGTATTCATGCGGGCTCCGGGTAAGCGAGGCCGTAGGCCTTTCGCTCGCCGATTTGAGGCTTCCCGAGCGGGTCGTTTTCGTGCGGGGAAAGGGAAACAAGGAGCGGATGGTCCCCTATGGAAATATCGCCGCTTCATGGCTCGATCGATACCTTTCGGATTCGCGACCCGCGATTTTGGGAAACCGGAAGTCCCCGGCCCTTTTCCTCAATTCACGGGGCGGGCGCCTTTCCCGAAAGGGCGTATGGTCGCGGCTTCAGGAACTGGAAGCCGCGAGCGGGGTGACCTCCAAGGTCCATACCCTGCGGCATTCCTTCGCGACCCACCTTCTCGCGGGCGGCGCGGACCTTCGCTCGGTGCAGGAACTGCTTGGCCACGCGGACGTGGCGACCACGCAAGTCTATACGCATCTGGAAAACGAAACGCTCGAGTTGTATCATAATGATATATTCGACAATTATCGGGCAAAGGCCCGTACGGATGAGACAATTGGTCCGGAGGACTAAGATGAGAAAAACGTTCCCGTTCGCGGCCGTCGCAGGACTTGCCCTTCTATCCCTCGTGTCTTGCGGCCCGAACACCAACCAGATCAGGCGAATGCAAGCCCTTGAGGAGGGCGTATCGAGTCCCACGACGATAGAGGAACTCGAGGCAGCCATTAAGAAATACCAGGCCCGGATCGAAGACATTCTGAACGCCGATATACGCGTCGGCGTGTGGTACAAGATTTTGGCCACGCGCTACCTCGACAACAAGATGTACGCGAAGGCGCTCGAGAACTTCAGGATGGCGACCGAGTATTTCCCCGACAATCAAAACCTGTATTATTACGTCGGGCTGTGCGCCGGCTTCCTGTCAAAGTCGGCGCTGGATTACGATCTCACGGGTACCGATCGGGAGAGATTGAGATACCTCGATCTTTCCGAATCCGCCTACCTCAGGGCAATAGAGATCGAGCCGCGGTTCGTGCGGGCCCTCTACGGTGTGGGCGTTCTTTACGTTTTCGAGCGTGACGAGCCCGCCAAGGCGATTCCCCTCCTGGAAACGGCCATAGACGTGGAGAAGCGGAATACCGACGCGATGTTCGTCCTCGCCCGGGCTTACTATGCCGCCGGCAGGGCCGAGGACGCGGTCGACATGTACGACCGTATCATTAAGGTAACGGGCAGCGAGGACAGGAAAAAGGAAGCGGAAACCAACAAGGCCTTCGTACTGGGTCAATCCTATGGGCAACCTTGAACTCCTCCTGGGGCTTTCCCGCTGTTTCCTCTCGTTGCGCCAAAAACTGGAACTCCTGAAAAAACTTGACAATCTTCAAGGGCTTACAGTACTTTCTATAGAAGATATTCGGGAATTGACCGGCATATCGCCAAAACGTCCAATATGGCAGCCTGAAGGGCTCAGGCAACGCGTTGAATACGATCTGGATATGCTTGAAAGGTATTCAATAGGCGTCGTTTCTTTCAATTCCGCGCTTTATCCGCCCGTATTGCGGGAAATCCACGATCCGCCCTTTTCGGTGTATTTTCGCGGTACCCTTCCGGAGCCGGACAAACCCTTGGCGGGTATCGTCGGTACGCGCAGTCCCTCGGGGGACGGTTCTCTCGCCGCGGCGCGGTTCGGCGCGGAATTTGCGCGGGCTGGCTACGGCGTCGTTTCGGGCCTTGCGCGGGGAATAGACGCCTTCGCGCACCGGGGTAACGTCGAATCGGGCGGGCGATCCGTCGCGGTTCTCGCCTGCGGCGTGGAGCGCATATACCCTAGGAGCAACGCGCGCCTTGCGGGTAAAATGCTGGAACGGGGCGGTTGCCTGCTTTCCGAATATCCACCGGGGGAGGAACCCCTGAAATTCCGGTTTCCCCAGCGGAACCGGCTGATATCCGGGCTTGCCCGCTCGCTTCTCGTCGTTGAGGCCCCCGAGAAATCGGGCGCGCTCATAACGGCGGATTTCGCCCTCGAACAGGGGCGGGACGTGTTCGTGTTCACGGGTACCCTGAATTCGAAACGCGGCGCGGGTAGCGCGGCTTTGCGGGAGCAGGGGGCGGAATCGGTAGATTCCGCCTTCGAGATAATCGCCTCGTGGCAGCCCGGGCACCGCGCGAATGCGGTAGGTTACGGAATCTCCGGGGGCGCGCAGCTTTCGCTGGATCTCCGGGATTCCGCGAAACACGTAGCCGCGTACGGCATGGGGTATGTACCGGCATAGCTTCGAAAAATGAACGGCGACGCTTCAAGGAATCGTCCAGCGAGCCGTTCCGTAAGA
>QKCE01000101.1 GCA_003245785.1 Spirochaetales bacterium
TCCTTCTTCCGGCCTTAAATTCGCGCTGGCCGACGGAACGGAAGAAGGCACGCTCGCCGCGACGGGTTTTTCGGGCCTCACGGTCGGACCCGGCGAGAGCTCCGCGATCGACCTCGCGTTTACCGCCGCCACCCTCGGTGCCAAGGCCGCGACGCTTACCCTATACAGCAACGATTACGACCATCCTACTTTCACCCAGACGTTCAAAGCCACCGGGGCCATTCTCCCGCCCACCTTTAATCTGGCGGGCGGGACCTACCGGACGGATCAAAGCCTCTCCATATCGAGCGGCACGCCGGACGCGGTCATTTACTACACCATGAACAACGCGGCGCCGACCGCCTCGTCTACGGAATACGTCGGCTCCATCGACCTTTCGGGAGACGGCAATAGCTATATCGTGCGCGCCGTAGCGTACGTGGGAGGTTCCCTTTCTGACGAAGCGGTTTTCCAGTGTACCATCGATAACGACGCCCCCGACGCCCCCTCAGGGCTCCTCGTGACGGTGCCTTCCGGGAGCGCCGGGTACACCCGGCTGGACCTGAGCTGGACCGCCGTGAGCGGGGCCACCTCCTATACCGTTTACAGGGATACGAGCAACGCGGGCGCGTTCGCGACCTCCTTTTCCGTAACCGGCACGTCGTATCAGGACGCTTCGGTAAAACCGGGTACCACTTATTATTACAAGGTGGTTACGAACGTCGGTGGCTACAGCCCGTCGGAATACTCGTCGATCGCCTACAACTCCACGACGGGCGTCGCGGTCACCGGGATTACCCTGAGCGGGGCGGATATCCCGTACTCAGATACCCTAAAAACCGGTACGTTGACCGCGACGATAAGCCCGAGTACCGCCAGTATCAAGACCCTCGCATGGACCAGCAGCGACGACACGAAGGCCTCCGTGAGTTCTTCCGGCGTGGTTACCCTCCAGGGCGGAGGCACCGTCACGATTACCGCCGCGGCCACGGACAACAGCGGATTTTACGCCACCTTTACCCTGACCGCGTATTCCGCGAGCCTCGTGTTTGACGGCAATGGGGGCACGAACGATATCCCCTCGTCCGTATATACCCATTTCCCCGGCGATACCTGGACCTGGACTTCCCCCGCGGGCAATTTGCCCCAATGGCTCAACGCCTCGGACGCATCGGCTTTCGGGGCTCCGACCGGAACCGCCTACGCGCTCTTTATGTGCTGGAATACCAAGGCCGACGGAACCGGAGACGATTACTATATCGGCGATATGCTTACCCTGGCTTCCGGAACCAATACCCTTTACGCGAAGTGGCTCGGCGGGTCCATAAACGCGGCGGACTACCTTCTGGTCAATCCCCATTATCGCGATACCGATGACCATAGGAACGGATGGACCCTTTTCGACGGGTATTGGACCGATATCCTGCAGAACGGGACGATTTGGTACCGATATTGCGTCGACAATGGCACCTGGAGTTATATTGAGCAGTCTGTCGATTTCGTCGGCTTTGGACTTGACCCGGAAGCCCTGAAGCGGCCGGGCTTCAGCGTGACCTATATGATAGACGTCGCGCAACCTTATGCCGACGGCGGAGGCTATGCGTTGCTCAGCATGAACGCTTTCGATCCCGGCGACACCCTACTCTATGATTGCCCTACCGGAATGATACCCCTCAACCCGCTCAATTACTGGGCCCGGTTTTGGCATTCCTCGAGTTTCGTCAACACGAGCGGCTCAACGGTACAAAAGATCAGGATCGTCAATTCGGGATGTCACGGGACCTGGCTTGGGCCGAATTATCTTTTCATAACACTCAAGTAGGACTCGCCACATGAAAAAAACCGCCCTTGCACTCGGCTTCGCCCTCGGCTTTGCCCTCCTTTCCCTGACGCTCCACGCCCAGGAACCGCTTTCGCAAACCGCCCAACCCGCGCGGTCCGCGCCGACCCGCTTCGGACCGGATTGGGAACTGTCTGCCTGGCCCGCCCTGCTCCTGCCCGTGGCCAGCGAGAACGACTCCAACGCCCTGGACTTCGGCGGCGGGTTCGCCGTCACCGCGCGTCCCCTGGGGGCGAATTACCTTACTCTCGGCCTCGAGGGCACCTACACCTACGGCCTCCTCCGCGACAGCCTCGGCAACGACCTGGGGACCAGCCTCTCCGAGGCGGGGCTCGGCCTGACTGCGGCGGCGGAGAGGCCTCTCGGCGACTTGTTCGCCGCCCGGGCGTTCCTCCGGGGCGGCCTCGTTATGGGGCGTCTCAACGCCGGAGACCCGGCCACCAGCTGGTACGGCCGCGCGGAAACCGGCGTCGGCTTAGACTTCAAACCCTCCCCCGATTGGCGGCTTTTCGCCGACGCGGCGTGGGACGAGCATTTCGGCCTCTACGGGGCCTTGAGCTTTCGGGCGGGCAGCCGCTGGCTCCTGCAAAGCGCCGCGGCGAAAAACGCGCCCCGGCTTCGCTTCGGCGACTTCGAGACCGGGAACGTCTTCCCGGTCCTCTATTCCTGGTACGACGACCATGGTTTCGGCACGGTAACCCTTACGAACCAGGGCCGGGAGACCCTCAAGAACCTTCGGGCGGAACTCAGCCTGAAACCCCATGCCGACGGCGCGAAAGACTGCCTTACCCTCGCGAGCCTGAAACCCGGCGAGACAATCACGGTAGAATTGCGCAGCCTGCTCAACCCGGAAGTGCTCAACCTTACCGAGACCTCGAAGGCCAGCCTCGAGCTCACGGTAAGCTACGACGACTCCAAGGGCCGCCACGAGGAGTCCCGCTCCGGAACCATTCAGTTCATGGACAGGAACGCGATTACCTGGGACGACGACCGGAAGGCCGCGGCCTTCGTGTCGGGGAAGGATCCCTGGGTCATGGACCTCTCCAACAACCTGAACTCCCTCGTGAAGGATCTCAGGGTTCCCGGGATCAACAAGAATATCGAGACCGCCCTCGCGGTCCACCAGGGGCTCCAGGCTTGGGGCATCAGTTACGTCCATAGTCCCCAATCGCCCTTTTCCCGGTCCTTCTCGAATCCCGAGGTTATCGATTACCTTAAATTCCCGCGCCAAACCCTCAACTACCGTGCCGGGGACTGCGCCGACCTTTCGGTGCTTTACGCGTCCTGCTTCGAGTCCCTGGGGATAGGGACGGCCTTCATCACGGTTCCCGGGCACATCTTCATGGCCATCGACCTGGAAATGGACCCCTCGGCGGCGGCATCCCTCTCCATGGCCGGGGACCTAATCATCCGGGACGGGAAGACCTGGTTGCCTCTTGAAACGACCCTGCGGGACGGAACCCTGGCCGAAATCGTCCACGAGGCGGCCATGGAATGGCAAACCGAATCCGCCAAGGGAGACGCCGCGTTCTACGATATCCATGAGGCTTGGCAACTTTTCCCTCCGGTGGGCCTGTCGGACGACGGTACCCGGCCGGGCAAGCTCGAATTCGCGTCGCGGATGCAAACCTCATATTCGGGCGAGTTGAAGCCCCTGGCGGAAAGGGAGTTGCGGTTCCAGCTGGGCGACCTCGACGCGCAAATCAAGGGAGACCCCAAGAACCCCAAACTATTCAATAGCAGGGGCGTGATAATGGCTCGCTTCGGCCGTTACGACGACGCCTCGAAGGATTTTTCCCGGGCCGCCGCCCTGGACTCCGTTCCCGCCATGGTAAATATGGGGAATTTGAGTTTCCTGAAAAAGCAATATGCCGACGCGAAGGAATGGTATACCAAGGCGAAGTCGCTTGCCCCGGAAAGCCCTGGCGTCGCCGCGGCCTTCGCCCGGCTGGAAAAGACCGCCGCGGGCTCGGCCGCCGTCGCTTCCGCGGCAGGGACCGCCCAGCGAGGCGCGTCCATGGACGAGACGAGCCTGGACTGGCTGGAATAAAAAAAACCGGCGATTAGAGGCGCGAAACGGGGCGGGCGGTGCATGCCGCCCTTCGGGCGGCAACCGACGAGGGCGAGAACGGCCGCTCCCCTTGCCTCCCGTCAGCCTTCCGCCGCGGGGGCCGCCTCGCCGAGGTTTCTCCGGGAGGTCTCCAATTCGGCTTTCCGGGGCTTGAGGAAGAGGGCGATCGCGACCGCCGCCGACATCGGTATGGATACCAGGAGGAAGGTATCGGCCCAGGCCTTCCATGAGCCTCCCATGGATGCCGCCGCGCCGCCGATCAGGGCGGAGCCGATCACGCTCCCCATGGAGGTGAAAAGGCTCGTCAGTCCCTGGGCCACCGTCCTGTCCGCGGCGGGGCTTTCCGCGAGCACGATGTAGCGCAGGGGCGCCCCGGCCAGGGCCGCGAGTCCCGCGCCCAGCAGCAATTCCCCGCCTATGAAGCCGATCATCGCGTCGGAACCGAGACCCATCGCCACGAAGCCCAGGGCGGCGACCGTCGCCCCGCCGAGCACGATGAGCCGGGAGCCGATCCGGTCGAGAAGGCGCCCGACCACGGGAGAGGCCACCGCCATGGCAAGGACCATCGGCATCATCAGGTAACTGGACTGGGCCGCCGTTAGCCCGCTCTTTCCCTCCGAGGCCCCGAAGGCGGCCATGGCGAGAAGCGGTATGAAGCTGAAGCTGGCCTGGGCGAGCCCGTAGATCGAGCTTACCAGGTATACCCGGGTCAGTTGCGGGTTCCGGAAGAGGTGAGCCGGAAACAGGGGATTCCCCGTCTTTTTACGCCGCTCCCCCGCGACGAGCAAGGCCAGGAACGCCGCCCCGCCCGCCAGGAAGGGCCACACGCCGAGTGAAAGCAGGCTCTGAGCGGCCCTGGAGATATCGATCCGGTTGATCCCGAGGGTGAAGGAAGCGAGGGCGAGCCCCAAAAGGAGGAGGGCCCGAAGGTCCAGGGGAGGGGAGTCGCCCCTCGCGTGGCCCGGCAGTACCTTCAGGCTGAAGCCGATGAGGGCGAGGGCCACGGGCACGTTGATGAGGAAGAGGACGGGCCAGCCCAGCGGAAGGAGTAGCCCCCCGAGGATCGGCCCTAGGATGAACGCGAGTCCCCACACGGCGCCGATCAGCCCGAGGGCACTTCCGCGCCTTTCCGGGGCGACCGTATCCCCGATAACCGCCGACGCGACCGGGAATATGCCCCCCGCCCCGAGGCCCTGGACGGCGCGGCCCGCGAGGAGTACCCAGAATTTCCCGATTATCCCCCCGAGCACCACGACGAGAGAACCGGCGGCGAAGAGCACGATATCGGCGACATACACGAGTCGCCTGCCGCGCAGGTCCGCGAGTTTCGCCATGAGCGGGGTGCCGATCAGGCTGAAAAGCAGGTAAACCGAGAATACCCAGGCGACGAGCCGGGAATCCACGCCGAATTCCTCCTGGATGGGGTGAAGGGCAGGGGCGACTATCGCGATGTCGAGGGCACCCATGAGCACGCCGAAAAACAGTACCGCAAGGAGGGCTCCCCGGGATTTTTCTTTCGCGGTCATACCGAGCTCCCGAGGATCATCCCGGAAACGAGGGGAATGAGCCAGATTATCCACACGAAGAGGCTGAACTTGTGGAAGCTCACGAGCATCTTCTCGTCCTTCCGGACCAGGACCACGGTCGCCCAGACGGCGTGGAAGAGCATGAGGACGATGGCCAGGCCGCCGGTAAGGCCGTGGAGGTTGAATTGGAATATTCCCCCCGCGATGACGCCCATGGCGCCCGTGCCTATGGAATCGCAAAGCACGCCGAAATAAAACACGATCGCGTGCCACCAGCGAAGGCGACCCCCGATTTTTTCGGACCATACGCCGACGGTATAGAGGATCAGGGCGGCGAAGATAAAACTGATCGCGACGGTAAGCATGATGAAACTCCTGAAAGAGAGCGATTTATTCCGGGGCCAGGCCCCGGAGAAAGATTCGGATAAAGGCCCGGACCGAAAGGGGTGACGGTTCCGTCCCTTCGTGACCGGGTTTCGTGAAGGCGTTGAGAAGCGAGAGAAAGGTCCAGATCAGGGCCGGCTCGTCCGGCTCGGGTACCCGGAGCCAGCCCCGCTCGACGGAACGGCTCAGGAGCGCCGATACCGGGCGAACCATTACCTCGTGGTAGGCCGCGGAGAGGGCGTCCTTCCCCTCGTCGCTCAGGTGGCGGGATTCCTGCAGGGACAATTGCTGTATCCGGGCATTGGAGTCGTTTCGCGACAGGAAGACCCCCGCCAGGGCCCCCAGGGCCGCGTCCCGGTCGTCCCCCCCGAAAAGCGGGGGAAGGGGCTCCAGTTCCGCCGATACTTCCGCCAGATACCCCTTTACCATGGCAAGGAACAGTGCTTCCTTGTCGGGAAAGTGGTAGTAGAGCGCTGCCTTGGTGATTCCCAAGTCCTCCGCCAGCTGGGCCGTGGAGGTTCCCGAATAGCCCCATTGGAGAAAGCGGTGACGGGCTGCCTGGAGAATCGGCGCGACGCCGACGGGTTCGGAAGGTCTGGTCATGAAATACTCCTTACTGAACGATCGTTAAGTTAATACGGCAATGAGGAATCGTCAAGTTTTTTGTGTCGCGAGAGAATCCCGCGCCGGGGAGGGCTTACGCCCCGGTCATCATTTTCAGGATTTCGAGATCCGTTCCCCTCATGCCCTCGCGGCCGACCCGGCCGAAGTTGGCGATGGTCATTTCCACGTCCGAGGTAACGAGGCCTTCCCCGCAGGAAAAGACCTTGCCGTCCCCGGCAAGGTAAAAGGCCATGATGGCCGCGTCCACCGCCGAGGCGATCTTCGCCGCGCAGGAGGGCTTCGCGCCGTCGCAGACGATCCCGCCCACGTTCGCGAGGGTATTGGTAATGGTCGCGGATATTTCGGCATAGCCGCCGCCGTTAAGGTAGGTTATCCCGGCGCCGCTTCCGCAAGCGGCGCTCACCGCGCCGCAGTAGGCGGAAAGCTTACCGATCGCCGTTTTCTGGTGAATGGCCGTCAGGTTGCTCAGGACCAGGGCGCGGAGCAGCTTTTCCCGGGGCGCCTTGAGTTCTTCGGCGAACTCGATCACCGGGAGGGATACGGCCATGCCCTGATTCCCGCTCCCGGAATTGATGACCACGGGCAGGGCGCAACCGCTCATGCGGGCGTCGCTGCCGGCGGCCGCGCGGGCCTTCGCCCGGGTCTTTATGCCGCTCCCGTCGTGCTTGAGGAGGGTTTTCCCCACGTCGGCGCCGTAATGGGACCGCAGTCCCTCGTCCGAAATCGCCAGGTTTTTCTCGATCTGCGAGGCGATCACCGTCTCCACGTCGCCGATTTCGACCGTATCGGCGAACTCGAGGATTCCCCGTACGTTCAAAACGGCGCGGTCGATATGCTTGCCGGGAGCATTGTCGTCCGGGACGCTCGCGGCGGTTCCCTCGAACAGCGCCTCGCCGTCCCTTTCCATGCGCACGATATTCGTGTGGGACCCGGCGATTCGCACTTCCGCCGAATGGGCTCCCGCGAAGACCTTGGCGGAAATGAAGAGGGTGTCTTCCCCTTCCACGAGGCCGGTAACGCTGAAGTTGCGGTCCAGAAGGCGCCTGATCTCCGCATGGTGCCTGCTTTCCACCGACTCGAGGGCTTGCAGTCCCCGATCGGGATCGCCTCCCACAATGCCCGCGATGGCCGCGGCGTTTATGCCCTTGAGGCCGCCGGTGTTCGGGACGACCACGCCCTTTACGTTCTTGATGATATTTCCGCTGCAGCGGATTTCGGCCCGTTCGGGGAACTCGCCGAGCAGCTTTCTGGCGTTGGCCGCGGCATAGGCCACGGCTATGGGTTCGGTGCAGCCCAGGGCGGGCACCAGTTCGCTTTTCAGGATCGCCAGGTAGGCGGCGTAGGTCTTTTCGGTCATCTCGTTCCCCTCGCCGAGCACTATCGCATATTTCGGGAGGATTTATAAGTGCGGAAGTCCCGTGCAGGAACCCGCGACGCCCCGCCTCGCCGGGAAGTCCGGCCGTCGCCGCGTCCGGGCATAAAAAAACCGCCGGTCGTCCCGTGGGTCCCCGGCGGTTTTAAAGACGGCCTTGCCGTCGCGGGAACGGTTATTTTTCCTGGGCCGACATGATGGCGCCCAGCACCAAGAGGTGCGCGCCGAGGACCTTCAGGAACGACAGGAAGGCCGCGCTCGACTTGAACGCGCCGTCGAGGAGCCCGCCCTTGCCGATAACGTCGACCAGGACGATCACGACGATCCACAGGATCAGGATGACGAGGAGGGCGAGGCCGCTGAACGCCCTGGTATCCATGAAGAACTCCAGGATCAGGAACAGGCCCGCGACCAGCTCGAGGATTCCCAGGCATACGATGACGACGTTCGCCATGTCCCCTTTCAGGAAGCTGTGGACCGCGGTCGCGATCTCGTTGCCGGAAAATCCCGCCTGCAGCTTGCCGAGAAAGCCGGAATCGAGCTGAAGGGTAAGGATACCCGTTACGATCAGGAAGAGCGCCAGGGCGATCCTGAGGACGATTTTTGACGGCGAGGAATTGGAAATAGCCATAATGTCTCCTTTTTAGGTTGATGCACCTTGTACTATCTTATTCGCGGTCCCGAAGAAAAGCAAATACCGCGTCATGCCCGGGGAAACGGCAGGATCCGGCCGCTTTTCAGGAGCGGGAGTATTTCCTCCGCCGGCTTCGGACGGGAAAAAAGGTAGCCCTGGAAATATGCGCAGCCGAAAGACTTCAAGAGCTCGAACTGGGTCGCCGTCTCGATGCCCTCGCATATGGTCTGGATATCCTGGGAATTGAAATAGGGCACGAGAATTTCAAGGAGGCGACGGTTGCGCGCGTCGGTTTCCACGTTCTTCAGGAGGGACTTGTCGAACTTTATCTTGCTGAAGGGGAAATTCAGGAACCGTGAAAAGTTCGTGTAGCCCGTGCCGAAGTCGTCCATGGCGAGGCGAACTCCCCGGGCGCTCAATTCGGAAAGCGTTTCCAGAATGTTGCTGCCCTCCTCCCGAAGCACGGCCGATTCGGTAATCTCGAACCCGACCGTCCCGAGGTCCACCCCGCTTCCCTCGAGGCGGTCCGCCAGGGCGAGGAAATCGTAACCCTGCTCGAACATGACGGCGGAAAGGTTCACGTATACCTCCAGGTCCGGGCGGGTTTCCCTCCATAATTCGCGGTCCGCGAGCAGGGTTTCGACGATTCCCTCGAAAAATTGGTTCATCAATCCCGAACTCTCGAGGAGGGGAATGAAGGTATCGGGCCCGATGGCCGCGCCCGCCTTGTTCGTCCAGCGGGCAAGGGCTTCGATGGCGCGTATTTCTCCCCGGGCGTTCACGATCGGCTGATAATGGAGGAAGCACTTCCCGTCGTTTACCGCGGCGGCAAGTTCGTTGATGAGATCCAGCTTCCTGAGCAGTTCCGCTTCCTGGTTCGGGCTGACGACGTAGAGCTGCGTATGGTTTTTTTGGGCCTGATAAAGCCCGAGCAGTCCCTGGTTAATGGTGAGCTCCGCGTGACGGCCCTCGCCCGTCTCGATGATGGCGGCCTTCAGGTTCATATGGACGTGGGTATCCCCGATCCGGCAGGAATGCCTTGAATTTTCGATCATGGAGACCGAAATTTCCCCGTCCCTTGCCTTTGTTTGGGCGGACACGCAGGCGATCGTGTTTTCGTTGATCCGGTATACGGGACCGCGGTGCTTCTCTTCCGCCATGCCGGCGAGCTTGAGCAGGGCACGGACGCCGGTTTCGGAGCCGAAATTGAGGGTTATTTCGTCATGGTTGAGCATGCGGTAGAACACCACCTCTCCCGGCGATCCCGACCCGTCCCGGGCTTCGAGATCCATGATCAGCTTGGCCTTGTTGAGCAACCCCGACTCGGAATCATGCTCCAATTTATGGGTAATCTCGTTCAGCGAATTGTGGAGGAGGCTGCGGATCCACATGCCCATAAGGGTAATCGGGGCGATAACCAGGAGGGACGTTACGTAGCTCGCCCAATAATTGCCCGCCCGCTCCGCGGCTTGGGGCAGGAGACGATTGAACATGAACAGGGACAGTATCCCGGCGGAGAGCGCGCCGAGCCCCAGTAGCTGAAAATTGTTGTTCGCCACCAGCATCGCGAATACCAGGGCCACTATGTGAAAGATGGCCATATTATAGAGCTTCAGCTCCGACAGGGTTTGCCCGAAGTACACGATGACCGAGAGGGGAATGAGAACCGCCATGAGGCAGGTATTTACCGACCAGAAGTAATTCCCGGTTTTCAAAAGGAGGAAACTGAGGGCAAACAGGCCAAGGGAAATCGCAAGGTACCGTATATCCCCGGTCAGGGAAGAACGGCCGACGAACAGATAGCCGATATACAGCGCCATGGAGCCCGTCAGGGCGACAAGCATCCAAAAATAGACGGCTACCTTTTTCCGTATGATCAGATCGCCGTCGTCGTATGCCGATAGAAATGGATTGTTCATGGTTTTTTTGCCGAAATCCTTGTCCGGAAGATGCCGGGATAGCCGTGAATGACCATGGCCCAAGTATAGGATATTGCCCGTCACCGCGCGAATTTTCGGGCCGGATCGCGGAATATCGCTTTTTTTCGTTTCCTCAGTTGAGACCTGAACGCTTCTGCTTTATAGTGGAATCATGAGCATACGGCTCAAGATTATATTCATAGTGCTTCCCCTCCTGATCGCCTCCGTGGTTTTGGCGGGCATGATCTCGTATTTCGTGGCGGCCTCCTCCGTAACGAGGGTCGCCGTGGATTTCCTCGACTTCAAGGGAGAGGAGCTTCAGAAATACGCGGACAGCCAATGGAACCTCCTGGTGGATAACGATTTCGTCGGCCGGGAAGACATGGAAGCGGCGGCCAAGGCCGCGGTCGAGTCTTTCGCCCGGAGCATACTCCGCAGCCCCACCGAATCCATCCTCGCGGTGGACGCCACGGGAACCCTCGCCATGCGGGCCGGTCCCGCGATCCCGTCCGAGGCGGACAAGGCGGCCCTCGCCGCCCTCGCGGTCGCCTCCCGACGCGGTTTCGTGAACCTTACCGTCGACGGGGTAGAGCGGGTAGCCTCGGTTTCCCCCTTCGCGCCCTTCGGCTGGGAGTTCCTGGTGACCGAAGAGCGAAGCGCCTTTTACGGCGAGGTTGAATCCATCGCCCGGACTTCCCTCTATATCCTCGCGACGGCTTCCGTCCTGGCGATCCTCCTGCTCCTTTTCATGGCGGGCTACCTCACCAAGCCCATCGAGAACGTCGTGGGCGCCATGCGGCGGATCATCGAGTCCAACAACCTCAAGGAACGGGTCCCCGTGGTGTACAAGGACGAGATCGGCCAGCTCTCCCACACCTTCAACCTGATGCTCGAGGAACTCGACACCGCCTACAGCCAGATCAAGCGGTACGCCTTCGACGCCGTGGTCGCCCAAAAGCGGGAAATGAGGATCCGCAACATCTTCCAGCTCTACGTTCCCAAGGACGTGATCGAGGAAGTCTTCGTGAATCCCGAAAAGATGCTCGTGGGAAACAACCGCGACGTCGCGATCCTGTTCTCGGACATCCGCAGCTTCACGACGATCTCCGAGCGCATGGCCCCGGACGCCCTGGTGAATTCCCTGAACCGCTATTTCTCCATAATGGTCGACGTGATCATGGCCCGCGACGGCGTGGTGGACAAATACATCGGCGACGCGATCATGGCCATATACGGCGCCCCGGTGAGCCACGGGAACGACGCCCTCTCCTCGGTGCTTTCCGGCCTCGAGATGACCGACGCCCTCGCGCGGTTCAACGCCGAGCAGGTTCGGCTCGGCGCCCCGGAATTCCACATCGGCGTGGGCATCAACTACGGCATCACTACCGTCGGGAACATCGGCTGCGACAAGAAGATGAACTATACGGTCATCGGCGACTCGGTAAACCTCGCGTCCCGCCTCGAGGGCCTGACGAAGAAATACCACCAGCCCCTGCTCTTTTCCGAGGCGGTCTACGATCAGATAGCGGGGCAATTGCCCTGCCGTGTGGTCGACAAGGTGGCGGTCAAGGGCAAGTCCCAGGGCGTGAATATCCTCACCGCCCGGTTCTCCGTGGAGGGGAAGGAAGCCGAAGCCTGGAAGATCCACGAGGAAGCGGTCGCGCGGTATTACAAGCGGGACTTCGCCGGGGCCACCGGGCTTTTCGAGCGTATCCTCGGCCTCGTCCCGGGGGACTTCCCCGCGGAACAGTATCTCGAACGCTGCCGGACCTACGTCCGTACGCCGCCCCCGGAAGACTGGGACGGCGTAGAAGTGATGACGGAAAAATGAACGCGGGGAAACGTCCGGTATCCCTCGCCTTCGGCACCCTCGCCGCCGCGGCGTTCATTCTCGCGGGGGCCTTGCCCGCGTTCTCCCAGGACGCCGCGGTCCTCGACGAAAGCCGGGGCATAATCGTCGCCCTTTCCGAGGGGAATTCGTCCAGCGGCGACGAGGCCGCCCTCTTTTTGGGCTCTCTCGAGAACGCCGTCAGGGGGGCCTTCGCCGCCCAGGGGCTCGCGCTTGAGGCGGGCCCGCCCCGAAACGATCCCGAAGCCGCCCTCGACCCCGCTGCCGCCGCCAAGGCGGGGAGCGCCGCGGGCGTACGTTGGGTCGTGTCGATTTATCAGGAATTCCTTCCCCAGCGCCTTACCTGGCGCGTGGTGGTGTTCGACGCGAAATACGGCGGCATTCGCGCCGCCGACGCCTACAGCACCTATCCGGGCCTTACGGCTCTCCCGTTCATCGACGATTCCGCCGCCGCCGTCGCCGCCTCCTGGAAGTCCGTCGCGGACACCGCCGAGGAGGAATTCCGCCTGGTCGAGGTACCCCAACGCTTCCGCTCGAAGGACGACGGGGTCTCCCTCCGCTACGGCCTGGGGGACGAAGGTGGGCGGTATATCGGCACCGTCGAGGACGGCGCGCTCCAGGCCGCCTACGTGCCCTTCCGGCGGGACGAGCCGGTGACCGTGGAAATTTACCGCGACGGGTACTGGTCCAAGACCCTGGTGCTCAAGAAGGGCGTACAGAACAAGACCGTCATCCTTCCCCGTCTCCAAAAACGCACCGAGACCGCCTGGGGCGGCAACGCCGGGGTCGGCCGCATGCTCGGCGGCGCGGCGACCTACCGCTGGTACCCGTATCCGGACCGTGCCTTTCTCAAGGCCGAGGAAGCCGTGTGGGCGGGCTACGACTTCATGCCCGGCTCCTCTCCCACGCTTCATAGCGAGTTCCGCCTCGGTTTCGGCTCCTACGTTCAAAAGGCGACGGACGCCAAGTTCCGGGTCGCCATGGGCGCCGGTTTTTCCCTCATCGGCTCCGTCCTGACGAACGCGCCCCAAATCGACGTTCCCGCGGCGGTCGACCTGACCCTCGAGCCCTTCTGGCTGACCCTGGAATACCACTTTCCCGCCTGGGCCGTCGTCTTCGAGCAGCGGCTTCCTTACGCCCTCGGCACGGGGTACCTCCCTCCCGGGTGGATGTCCATCGGGGACGGTGGCCCCCTCTTCTTTTCCCTGGGGGTGATGCTCAAATGGTAAAACTTTCACTTCTCGGAAAAACCGCCTTCCTTCGCCTCGCCCTCGTGGCCCTCATCGGGCTGCCTTTCGTCGCGGTCCTGTTCTCTTCCTGCGAATTTCTCGCCCTTAACATAATGCCCTCCTACCTGAGCAGGGTGGAAGGATCGGTAGACCTGGAAAGCGCCCTCAAGAAAGCGGGGCTGGGCGCTTCGTTCCGGGTCAAGAAACTTTCGTTCGTTTCTTCCGGGGGGCACGACTACGCCGTCGCCGTAGCCACGGACGACGCTCAGCTGGCGAACGCCTTCGTCGACCTCGACGGGATGACGGTGCAGAAGGTCCTTATCGGCTCGGGAGCGGGAGATACGGTACTCGCGGATATGGACGGCTATATCGCGACCGGTACGTCCTGGAATACCAATCTGTATAGATACTATCCTTCTTCGATGGCCCTGTATTCGGGCCCCTCCCCGATCACCAATACCTTCGGCAACGATGTGTCGAGCCTCATTGAATCCGGCACGCAGTATTTGATCTGGGTGAGCGGCTCGTATGTGTATATGCAACCTTACACCAGTACCTGGTCTTCCGGGACCCTGCTTTCTCCCTACATCGATAGCGACTATTCTTTATCCGGCAACAAGTCTTCCACGGTTATGGACGGTTCGTCGGTCCGGCTACTCCTGGTTGGGGGAAGTTCGAGCTTCGTCATGACCTTTTCTTCATTTGCTACTTTTCTGACGGCGATGCAAACCGCTCCAATACTGGGTAATTCGGGCGTCTCGTACGTGACCCTCCCCTCCTCCGACGACGAGTCCGGCTGGATGACCCGCGGCGGGGCGATCCTCCTCCATCACGACAACGGGACGACCCTTACGCTCTACGACAGCGACAGCGGGGAAGAACTCGACTCCTTCCCGATCGACGACTCGGAAAATTCCGCCTACGGCTTTTCCCCGGACGGAACCAAGTGGCTTCTCTACGACGGCGCTTCGGGGAAACTCCATCTCCTGAGGACCTGGTGGTGACCGCGGTCAAGTTCCGGGCCCTCGTTGCCCTCGCCCTCGCCGCGGCCATCTCGGGTACGGCATATTCCCAGGACGCGCGGGACCTTCGGGTCATGGCGCGGCTGGAGTTCTCCGTGACCGGTACCGCCGCCGCGGACTTGCCCGAGGAGGTCGAGCTCGACGAAACCCTCTGGCGCTCCTCCCTCGAGGCGGCCATTTCCCGATCGCCCCGGGTGCGCGAAGTCCTTCGCATCGACAATCTGACCTCGGGTCTCGCCCGGGCCGCTTTCGAGGGTACCCAGTTCGTGGTCGACGCCACGGTAAGCATTGACCTTACCGCCGAGGAAGCCCGGGCGGACTACCGGATCATCGACGTGCTTTCCCAGAAGGCTTTCGTCGAAGACGCCATCGAGGGCCCCGCGCCTTACGGGAACGAGCTTTCGGAAACCTTTTGGATTCCCCTGGTCGGCGCCTTCGACCCCCTCCATCCCACGACCCGGCAGACCTCCATCCGTATTCAGGCTTCGCCCGGCACGAAGGTATACGGTTTCGGTAAGAAGCCTCTGACCGTACCCGAGGGCGGGGAGCTTCGACAGGACGTTTTCGTCCCCGCTACCTACGAATGGCGAGCCGAACGGTGGGGTACCGAGGGCAGTTCGGGCGTCTTCTTCGCCGCGGAGAACGACGCCCTCCTCGAAATCGGCGAGACGCCGCTCCGTCCCTGGGTACTGGAAATCGGGATGGTCATGGCTCAGTTCCCGGATTTTTGGGCGTCCTATTACCTTTTACAGGATCACGTGTTCGTGCGCCTCGGGTTCGAGCAGTACGGGTTTGGCTTTTACATGCCCGAACCGGACAGCAACTCTATTTACGACCAGGCGATAATCTCCCTGCCGCTTATCATGCCCGGCGTAAGCGCGGGCTTCCAGTTCGGCAAGCCGGGCTCGTTCTTCCGCCCCTACGCCGCGGCGACCGCCATGCTCCGGTTCAACACGGACCTCCTGATGCCCGATCCCATCGGCCCCCTCGCGATGTACGGGTGCGCGGGCTGGGACTGGCGAGTCAACGCCCGTTACGGAATATTCGCCGAACTTGGCGCCACCCTGTACCCCTGGTCCATCGGTTATCTCATGGCGGCTTCCAAGGGGTATAGCGAAGGCGGTGCGTTCAACTTCATCTATACCGGCGACTGGTTCCTCGAGGTTCCCACGTTCAGGCTGGGCATGAGGAGGCGCCTATGATTCGGCCCACGCGGCTTATGCGACGCGTTATTCCCTTCGTCGCGGCTTGTGCGGCGGCAATAGCCGCGCTTGAGGGATGTTGGCATGCGCCCTTCGATCCCGATTTGAGCGCTTCCGTGTATACGACGAACAAGCTTGGCGACGCGGTTTGGGGCGTGAAGATGCATACCAACGACAAGGCCGACGGGTATTATCTTCCGACGTTTGACCCCACGTATTACTCCACCGGTTATTGGATTGTCCCGGAAAGCGGAACGCTCCGCGTAACGAACATGTCCTTCACGAATGATTCGGATATCTCCTCTTCCTCCGGGAACGTCTACGTCACCCAGAATACCCAGTACCGGGCGGCGGTTCTGCAAGGAGCCCCGTCGGCGTATTATTACAGGATGTATGTCGGGGCGAACCTCTCGGGCGGGATGGTACGCGCGGAATCGGGCGCGACGACGAATTGGGCATCCTCCTATCCCGTGGGGTTCGGGTATTCGCCGCTTCCGAACGGAACCTACTCGAATGACGGCTCGGAAAGCGTTACTCCGACGATTGGCGGTTTTTCACTGTGCGTCGCGGATTGGGACTCTTCGAGCGATACCGTTACCGCGTATCAAATGTACGTCGACGGTTCCGAGTCCTTCATGTATTACAATACCGTCTCCGTAACCAATCCGCCGTCGTTAGTCGGCCTCGCCAACCCCGCCGGTCCCTGTTTCGCGGCCATAAACCAGGCCGATAACGGATACCTCGGAGCCCTATACCTGTCGGGTCTCATGTCCGACGGCAAGGTAAAAACCTATCGGTGGACGACGCCCCTTACCTCCACGCCCGAACAACTCCCGCTCGGGCTCCGGGTCACAGGCATGCTATCGGACGGGCGGCTCCTGGCCGACACGGGCGACTCGCTCTACGTGTACGATAAAAACGGGAAAAATTCCTTCGAGATCAAAACCGGTGCCCTGCGGTTCGCCCATGAATATTACGATTCGATCAACGCGAAGTGGATTTCGGTATTCACCCGGACCTTCTATGTTCCCCAGTCCAGCGGGGACGACGAGCGCGAGGTCATTATCCAGGTTTACCACATCGACACCGCCGATCTCGACACGCTCGCGTATTGAGCGACTGAGGCGGGCCGTTGGCCGGGGCGTTTGGCCACGCTGACGACATTGACCGGGAGACGTGCCGGACGTTGCGGGCGCGCCCTGGTCGGGGTGCGCTTCCTCCCGACAGCGACACGCGCTATCGACTCCTTTCCCCCGCTCCCCCTATCTTAGGCCTCAGCGCAACCCCCGCTTCAGCGCGGCGATGAACTCCGTCATGTACTGGTCGTCGGCGTACCGGGCGGCCGTGTCGGCGAAGTATTTGTCCCGGGCGGCGGCGTCGCGCATCCTCAGGGCGCTTTCGGCGATGGTCATGGCGTTGTAGAGGCTTTCCTTCTGGCCCGCGGCGACGTATTCCTTCTCGTATCGGGCGATCCGTTCCTTCAGGTCGGGGAAGGCCGCGCGGGTATCCGTCGCCGAGAGGAAGGCGTCGAGCTGGGTTCTCGCCTCCACTACGCTCGAGGCGCCGCCCTTCGCGAAGGCCGCGTCCTCGGCGGTGCGGTAGCGGGAATAGGCGCCGACCAGGGAGTCATAGCGGTTCGCGGCGTCGGCAAACCGCTGGTTTTGCGCCTTCAGGTCGGCGATTTGCCGCTCGAGGGACGCGACTTGGGCGTTCTGGCCCGTGGATGCGGTCGCGGTGCCGGTCGGTTGCGCGCCGCTTTGGCGGAGCGCGTCCAGGGAGGCTTGCAGTTCGGTCGCCTTGGCCTGGGCCGCCGCGAGGTTGTCCGTGCTTTGCCTGAGGTCTTCCGTAAGCTTCGCGGTTTGCGCCTCGAGTTCCCGTACCCGGGCCGCGGTGGCGTCCGCTGCGCCGCCCTGGAGCTTGGCGAGGGAAGAGAGCGAGGCTTCGATGCCCTTGAGGGCGTCGGCGGCCTGGTTTGCCTTGGGGTAGCTCCTGAGCACCCCCGCGTAAATGTTTGCCGCCTGGGTCCAGCGTTCCGCGTCGAACTCCCGTTTGGCCCTGGTCATGACCGGGGCGGCCGCCCGCGTGTCCGCGGCGGCGTTTTCCGCGCCGTTCCGCGCCAGGGCGAGGGCCGAGACGCCGCTCACGAGGGTCGCCGAGTCCGCCTCCCCCAGGCCGAGGAGCGAGGCCGTTTCCCCGTACGCCGCGGCGGCCGTCGGGAAATCCGAGGCGTCCTGGGCGGCCTTCGCGCGGGCCATGGCCTCGACCGCCGCGTCCCGGCGGGCCGCGTTCCGGGCCGCCTGGCGGTCCATCAGGAACTTGTGGGCCGTGAGCACGTCGGGAATTTTGGCGATCGCGTCGTTATAGGCCGCCTCGGCGGCGTCCGCGTTACCGGCCTTGACGGCCGCGTCGGCGTCGGCGATACGGGAACGGATGGCGAGCATGAGCTCGGACTGGTCGAGCAGAACCGAATTATCGACGGAAGCCTGTTCAAGCTGGTACCGGGCGAGCCTGCCCAGCGCGTCGGCGGCGAACAGGTCCGCTTCCCTGCGGCCCTGGAGGGCGGGGAGGTTCGCGATCGTGGGATCGGTCACGTAGGTACGGAGGGCAACGGCGCGGTTCGTCGCGGCCTCGTAATCGCCCTGATCGAGGGCCGTCCTGACCGAAAGATATAGCCCGATGACGCGGTCTTCCGCGGCGGTCGAGGCCTTGCGCTGCTCGGCGAGCTTCGCGAGTTCGGTCTGCGCCTGGGCGAGGCCGGCGGTCGCCTTCGCGGCTTCGGTGGCGGACAGGGCGGCCTGGGTAGCCGCCGCCTGGGACTTGCTTTCCAGTTCCCTCGTCTTCGCCTCCAGGGAGGCGCGAAGCTGGTCCTCCCGCTGTTGCGATTCCGCCTGGATCCTCTTGCGCTCGTCGTTCAGCGTGGCAAGATTCGTATTGTATTGGTTTTGCAAGCGGGTATAGTTTACTTCCGCCGCGGCTTTTTCCTTGACCAGTTGTTGCTTGTAAGCCTCGAGTTCCCGGTTGAAGGCGGACATGCGTTCCTCTTCGTACTGCTTCAGCCGTTCCTGGATGATCTCCTCGGAATAGCCTTCGGCCCGCAGCCTTTCCCTCTCCTTGTCCAGTTCCCTCTGCATTTCCGCCTTGAGTTCCGATTCCTTCGTGGCGAGCTTTTCGTCGAAACTGCGCTGCAGCGCGTTATGGTCTATTTCCATCGCCGCGAGCCGGGCCTGCACGTCGGCGATTTCCTTGTCCTTCTCGCCGAGGCGCGATTCCGCGTCCCGCTTGAGCTCCTGGATCAGTTTGCCTTCCGCCGAGGAGAGGGCCGCGCCGGTCTGGTGAATTTCCGCTTCCTGGGCGGTGAATACGCGGGAGAGCCCCCAAAGCGCGCCGGCGGTGCAGCCGAGCGCGAGGAGGTTGACCATGAGGGGAAACACGAAGCCTTTTTTGATGGGGGAAAAGGAGAACCTCTCGGGGGTGACCTCGATCCGGTTCTTCCGGGAGATCTCCTCGATTTGCGCGCGGATCTCCTTCCTGTCTTCCGAGGTGATGCCGGAATCGAGATCGGATTCGTCGTCCCGAGAGTCGGTTTCATCCGCTGTCATATCGATCGCTTTACTCAACAGGCCCTTCTTGCTCATATGCGTCTCCCGGAAAAAACGTTCTTCCTTTATTCTAAGCGCGTATGCCGCGTAGGGCAATGCGGAAAGGCATATTTATGCCTTTCCGGGAACGTCGACGCTCAGGCCGGAAGCTCCCCCGGCACCTTAACGGCCTCGTCGGGCCGGGCGGGCATCTTGAGGGCCTCGTCGATGCGTTCCAGGGGGAACCGATGGGTAATTACCCGCGCGTAGGGCGCGACGCCGGACGCCATGAAGCCCAGTACCTGGCCGAATTCCCCCTCGCAGCCCATGGATCCCCGCAGGGTTATCCCGCGGCTCATGATGACCATGGGGTCGATTTCCACCGGTTTTTTGTGAAGGGCGATTACGCTTGCCCGGGCCCCGTTCCTGGCGGCCCGCAGGGCCTCGGCCAGGGCGGGACCCACCCCCGCGGCGTCGACTATCGCGTTCACGAGGCCCCGGGCGCGGTCTTCTTCCCCGTAGGTCCTCGCGAGAAAGTCGGTAAGCGGTTCGGAGGCAGCGTTATGCGTCGCGGTTGCGCCCAGTTCCCGGGCCTAAGCGTATCGCCCCGAGGCAACGCGAAGGTAAACCCGCGAGAAAAAAACGGTAATTTTTCGGAACGAGGAAATCGTGTACAATATCCTAAGGGAGGCGGACGATGGTAACGATTCTCGTGGCGGAAGACGACTTGAATCTCGGGATGCTCGTCGAGGCCAGGCTCAAGCCCCATTATCGGGTCCTCCTTGCCCGGGACGGGGCCGAGGCCCTGGAAATCGCCGAGCGCGAGGCGGTGGACCTTCTCGTGACCGACGTGACGATGCCGAAGCTTGACGGCTTCGCCCTCCTCAAGGCCCTGCGGGACCGGGGCAGCGCGATTCCTGTCCTCGTGCTTACCGCGCGCCAGGCGTTGTCGGACAAAAGGGAGGGGTTCCATTCCGGGGCCGACGACTATCTCACGAAGCCCGTGGACCTCGAGGAGCTCCTCCTCCGGGTAGAGGCCCTGCTTCGTCGGGCAAAGATAGACGCGAGCAAGCGGATTTCGGTCGGTTCCTGCGTCCTCGATTCCGAGCGCTACGTCCTCCTGAGGGACGGGCACGAAATAGAATTGCCCCGACGGGAGTTC
>QKCE01000133.1 GCA_003245785.1 Spirochaetales bacterium
CCGACGCGATTTCCATCGTCTACCGCCTGGGCTCGGAACCCTCCTCGTTACTTGAAGCGGAGGTCGCGAGCCCCGGGGAAACGAAAAAGCTGTCCTTCGCCCTCGCGATGACGGAAGCGACCTCCTGCCTCGTCCTGGACGAGCCGACAAACCACCTGGACGCCCTCTCGGCTTCCCTGCTCGCGGAAGCCCTCGCCGGGTACCAAGGCGCCATACTCATGGCGACCCATGACCGGGCCTTCATGGGACTCGTCGGGTGCGCGGAATGGAGGCTGGAAAGGAAAGGAAACGAATCGGTATTGGAAGCGGGGCGGTGAGTCTCAGGCCTTCGCCGGGGCCGGGCCGGTGCTCGCGCGCACCGTCAGGGACTGGCCGTAGCGTACGACCCTCGGCTCAAGGCCCGGGTTTTCGATCCGTTCAAGGAGCCGTTCTTCCATGGCCATGCCCATCTCGAAGGTTTTTTGGTGGACGCTCGTGAGGGCCGGTATGGTAAAAGCCGAGGTACTGAGGTCGTCGTAGCCGATTACTGAAAGGTCCCCGGGCACTGAGAGCCCCGCGTCTCGGGCGGCCTTCAGGCCTCCCATCGCCATGAGGTCGGAGTAGTAGAGGATGGCGGTGGGCCGGGGCTCAAGGGCCAATAGGTCGCGGGTTTTGTCGTAAGCCCTTTGCATGTCGAACTGGCCGTCCCGGAACCAGGCCGCGGGCGCCGCGAGTTTTCGGTCCGCGAGGGCGTCTTCCCAAGCCCGTTTCCGCTCGCCGACCGTGTGGCTGGGATACGAAAGGGCCCCCACCACGGCGATGCGCTCGTGGCCGAGGCTCGCGAGGTGCTCCATCGCGGCGGCGGTACCGCCGTAATCGTCGGAAATGAAGCAGTCGAAGCCCGCGTCGGGCACGCACCGCTGGTACAGGATACAGGGGATCTTGACGCGCCGCGTGGATTTCACCAGGGCCTCGTCGGTCTGCAGCGAGTTGATTATCAGGCCCTGGATATCCCGGGCGGAGAGGTTCGCGATGAGGTCCCGTTCCCGGCGGTCAAACTCGTCCTCTTCCCCGCAGGCCGCGTCCATGGGCGAGTTGTGGATCAGCTCCGAGTACGCGAGGTATACCGCGTACCCGTGATCCCAGGACTTCTGCTGGATGCCGTGGACGACCTCCATGAAATAGGGGTCGGCGCTGGAAATGGACACGACCCCGAGGGTTTTCGAGGCGCCCTTCCGCAGGCCCCGGGCGACCGCGTTCGGGCTGAAGCCAAGTTGCCGCACGGCGTCCCGTACCCGTTCCGCCGTCTCCGGAGCGACGGTTCTCGTGCCGTTTAGGACGTGCGAAACGGTGGTGTACGAAACGCCCGCGAGGGCGGCGACGTCCTTGATAGTCGGCATCTAGGCGGCCTGTACCGCGGCGGTGGATTTTTTCATGCGTTCCCGTATTTTACCATGGAAACGGGCCCCGTTGGCGACGGACCGGAGCGCTTCGTCCACGAAAACCGCGAGGAAGAGCCCGAACACCGCGAGCCCCGCGCCGAAGATAAAGACGCGGGCGACGACCAGGATCAGCGCGGTCCCGACCACCTGGGTCCACAGCATCCACCGGGTATCTCCCATGCCCCGTATCGCCCCGCCGTACACGATGTTCACGAAGCGGGGGAGGAGGGTCAGGGTGCAAATCCAGAGCATGGACGCGCTTGCCGCCACCACCGCGCCGTCCTTCGTGAACAGGGCGGTAATCTCCCTCGGAAAGGCCATGAAGGCGGCGCCGAACGCGGCCGTGACGGCGAGGCATATCCCCATGGACTTGCCGGTCGCCTTCCGGATCGCCCCGGGGTCGCCCGCGCCTGTATTGATCCCGCTCACCGTCATCCCCGCGCTGCCCAGGGCCATGTAAAAGAGGGACGGGAGGAGGGTGACGGTCATGACGATCGTGTAAATGCCCGCGGCCAGGGTGTCGATCTCGTTCAGGAACCGGATCAGCATTATGTTCCCCACGTTCCACAGGAACTCCTCGAGTCCCGCGGGAATGCCCATGGCGATGATCCGCCCGTAGGCCCCCGGCGTGGCGGCCCGGATCGCCTTGAGGGAGAGCCTGACCGGTCCCCGGTTCCGGAACGCCCGCGGCACGAGATACGCCGCGCCGGCGATATCGGCCGCCAGGGTCGCGATAGCCGCGCCCTCGATGCCCAGGGCCGGGAAGCCCGCGAGTCCGAAAATGAGGATCGGGTCGAGAATCACGTTCGTGACCGTCCGGATAATCGAGGAATAGAGCATTGGCCTGGTATTTCCGCTTCCCTGGAACACCGAATTCGAGGCCGTCGAAAGCCCGGTAAGGAGGATGCTGAAGGAATAAATGCGGGTATAGGACGAGGCGAACCCGAGCATCTCGCCGGAAAGGCCCATAAGGGCGAAAATCGTCTCGCTCCCAAAAAACCAGAGGAGGAACAGGGCGCCGGAAAACAGGCTCGAGTACGCGAAAGTCGTGCCCAGGAGCCGTTCCGCCGCGCCGGTGTCCCCCTCGCCGATTTTCTGGCTGACCAGGATCGTCGTGCCGGTCCCGAGGGCGAAAAGGAAGGAAATGGTGGTCCAGAAGGTGAAGCCCGCGTTGCCTATGGCGGTCAGGTACGCCGAGTTCGCGTGCCCGAGAAAGATCTGGTCGGTAATCCGCTCGATTTGCCCGACCATCATGGCCGCGAGCATCGGAATCGCGATACGAAGCAGCGAAGGCGTCTTGGAAGAAGTCATAAAAACCTCCAAACTTCAAGGCAAGATTAAAAGCAAACGTTTGCGCAATCGTTTGCTTGGATTATGGCGCCGAATTTCATGGGTGTCAACAGAAACTTTCAACATTTTTCAGAATTTTGTCGGAAGAGGCAGAAAGTCCCTGCAAGGGCGCGTCCGGTCCCGGAGGACCGGACTCATTCCTCGGCGGCAGCCGCCGCCAGCGAGTCTCTGCCGGGGCGCGGGCCTGCCGACCGGTCGCATGAAAGGGTCCCGAAGCGGCGGGAAATACCGGGCGTTTAAGCGAACCGCGGGCATGCCGCGAAGCCCTCGGTCTGCCTGCCAGCCCGGGCCGCCGACATTACCCCTCGACCGATCGCGCGACCCGGGCATGCCGGGACCCAGGCTCCGTTACCCCTTAGGCCCCGTCGGTCCTTCGTCGGTACCGGGTTTGGCAGAGGAGGGGAGACAGTCTCGCGCTCGATTCAACCTCGAACCAGGCGTGCGCGCCGGTTTCCCCGAAAAGCGGGATGCCGTCCCCGAGGAGGACCGGAACGGTGGAAACCGTCATCTCGTCGATGAGGCCTTCCCGGAGAAATGCCCGTATCGTCGAGCCGCCGTCCACGTAGAGCGAGGCGAAGCCCCGGGCCGCGAGGGTCGCAGGGATCGAAGAAACCGGGCCGCGAAGGAGCCCCGCCTTACCCTTCAGGTTTTCGGGCAGGGAGGCGAGGGTGTCCGAAAGCACGAAAACCGGCACCCCGTAGGGCCATTCGCCGAAACCCAGAACCGTCTCGAAGGTTTTTCGTCCCATGACTATCGCGTCCACGGTTTTCATGAAATCGCCATAGCCGAAATCGCCTCCCTCCGGGCTATTGACCGAAGCAAGCCACTCGAGGGAGCCGTCCTTCCCGGCGATAAAGCCGTCGAGGGAACAGGCGATGAATACCGAACACTTCATGGGACGCCTCCTTTTCCCGGATTATCGCTCGATCTCGAGGTAGAGATCCAGCCTGAGATTACCCGGTTCCCGCGGTTCCAGTTCCTCCTCGAACCAGCGCGGCGGGGCTTTTACGCGGTAGCCTTTTTGCGCGACCATATCGTTCATTCGACGCCAGCCTTGGCCTATCCACTTTCCCTCCGGATCCTCCGCGAAGCTGCCCTCTATGCCGGTAACCGCGAAGGTTCCCGCCCGAATCAACGTTTCGCCCGCGTCCCCGGCGCTTTCTCCTTCCGCGAGGGTCGCGTAAAACCGGTACCCGGCGTACTCCGGCGACAGGCAAACCGTCCCGTCGGCGTTGATATTGTGCCCGAACACGCGCCTCGGCGACTTCTCGGGACGCGAAGCCAACCATTCTTTCAGGAGGAGCCTCGCCTTGTCCTCCGGGTTCGGCTGAAAGGCGTCGAAATACGCCGCACGCATCGCGCCCAATTCCTTGATTATCGCTCCCATAAATTTCTCCCCATAGAGTTCGATTTTTTCGAGCCTTGCCGGGAGGGCTGGGTCCATGGCCCCGCCCCTGCGCCGGTATGCCCGCGGCGAGACGCCGAACGCGCGGGCGAACGCCCGGGAAAACGCCTCGTGGGTTTCGTAGCCCGCGTCGAGGGCGATCTCCAGGATCGGCTTATCCGTCGCTTCGAGCTCCGCCGCCGCCGTCGCGAGCCGCCGGCCCGTCAGGTAGCCGCGCCAGGTATGCCCGGTGACCGCCCAAAACCAGGATCGGAAACTCCTCTCGCCCATGCCCGCTTCCCGGGCTCCCTCCGCCTGGCTCGGCGGGGGCAGGTCCGCTCTCTCGGCCCGGTCGACGGCGCGCTCGATTTGTTCGTAAATCGTCATGACACTATGGATGATAGCGGATTTCGCGGGTGGGTTCTTGACCGATTCGGCAAAAAAAGGGGGGAGGAGGTCGAGGCAGAACGTCCCTGCAGGAGCGCGTCCGGTCCCGGGGCCCGGACTCATTCCGCCGCGGCAGCCGCCGCCGGCGATTCTTCTCCGGGACGCGGGCTAGCCTATCTGAAGGCCGCGAATCGCCGCTCCGCCTCCGCCTTGAGGCCGGGCGAGGAATACTCGTAGACGAACTTGCCGAACCGGAGCCGGTCTCCCAGGTCTTCGTAAATGCGCGTTTTTGGGAGTTCCGCCGCCCAGTCTTTGAGGGCTTTCACGCCCTGGTCCCATTTCATGTCTTCCGGGGCGATCCCGTTGCGCGCGGCGTATTCCTCGGAGACGTAATTGGCGAAAGCGGACTCGGCCTCCAGGTCGCCGAACTCGCGCATTTGGGAAATCCGGTCGTCGCGCGGCTGGTCCTCCCGGGGCCAGTACATGGAATCCACCCATACGCGGAGGGTGTTGCCGTCAGTCCAGCCGGCCGCGGGCCGTTCGGCGGGAAGGGATCCTTCAGCAAGACCGTCGCCCGCCGCGTTCGCTCCGGTATTTCCGGACGCGAGGGTATCCTCATCGGCGGCCGGGGAAACCGCGTCGCTCGTTCCCGCCGGTACCGTCCGTCCGGATTCGCGAAAGAGGCCGAATACCACGGCGCCTACCACGAAGGCCACGAGGGCGAAGGACGCGATCCGGTACGTTCGGACGAAGCGTCCCGAAAAGCGATCCTTCCGGCCCTCTTCCTCCCGTTCGAGCCGTTCCCGCTCCGCGGCGACGGGCTTGTCCGGGTTTCCGGGGCGGGCACCCGCGGCCAGCAACCGGCGATACAGTCCTTCTGCGTCCTTCGGGGTGAGCATTCGCGCCGCACCGTCAACTGTTTCTACGAGGATATATTCGCCCCGCGCCATGGCCCGGAAATCGGTGATATTGGTTTTTACTCCCGACGCTTCTCGATGAGGTTACCAGGGGAACGCTCATGTAGCGGAGAATCCCGGAGTTTCGCTTGACCGCGCGGCCCCAGGGAGAAAAATCGCGGTTTCGGGTAGCCATCGCC
>QKCE01000224.1 GCA_003245785.1 Spirochaetales bacterium
TGAAAACCCGGGCGATCGTGCGGATAACCTTCAAGCCGTCCGAAAACGTATTCAGCTTCGAGAAACTACCGGCGGGACGGTCCCGGTAATCGATCTGTATCTCGGCGATGGCGAACCGCTTGTCGAGGGCATGAAGGGTCATTTCGGTCTCGATCTCGAAGCCCTTCGACATAACGGGATAGTTCTTGACGAACGCCTTATTGAAAACGCGATAGCCGGTCATTATGTCGCGGACGTTCGATCCGTAGAGCGAATTGATCGCGTTCTTCACGAGATTGTTACCGAAATTGTGGAAATTCCGCTTGTTTTCCTGCGTATAGGTCCCGTTGGAAAGCCGGTCGCCGTTCGCCATGTCGGCGCCCTCTTCCTCGACCGCGCGGATCATCTCCCGGACGCTTTCGGCGGGATAGGTGTCGTCCCCGTCCACGAGAACGTAGAGGTCCGCCTCGATCCCGGAGAACATGGCGCGCATCACGTTGCCCTTGCCCTGCCTCCGCTCGTGCCGGACGATCGCCCCCGCCTCGAGGGCCTTCTCGACGGTCCGGTCGGAGGAATTGTTGTTGTAGACGTATATCTCCGCCTCGGGAAGCTCCCTCCTGAAATCCGAAACGACCTTCCCGATCGTCAGCTCCTCGTTGTAGCAGGGTATCAATACGGCGGTTTTTTTGTCGGACATTGTTGTTTCCTCGATAAAAGTGAAAAGTTATTTGACGATTTTTTCCGCGTCTATCCGGGAAACCCGGTTCATCGGCGCAAAGGCAACGCGGAAGGGCGCGCGAACGACCTGAATGAAGCGGTCTCCCTCGGCGTCTCCGGTCCGTGAAAGCACGTAAGCGCTGACTCCGTTTATTTCCCTCGCGATCCGCTCCGGGGGCTTCCCCTGCGTATAGGTTTCGGGGGCGAGGAAGAACCTGCTGACGGTACGTTCCGCGTCGTCGCCGGCCTTGCTTACGGCGGACAGGATCGGGACTCCCGAGTCCCATGCGGCGTTCAGTTCCCGGTAATAGCGGGCAGTGAGGGCGAGGGGGTGTTCGGCCGGTTTCAAGGGATTATTGGCGTACTGCCTTACTCCCGAAGGAAGCATCGGGAGGGCGAATACCGCGGATATCGCGACGCAGAGCGAGAAGGCGGTTCCCGCGAAAAGCGCGCCGTTTTTCGTTTCGAAGATACGAAGCGATGCCGGGATATACCGGCGTAACGCCGATTCGGCGGCGTATGCCACCGTAACGAAGACGAGGGGAAGAACGGCGTAAAAATAGCGGTTGATGAAGAGCTCGACCATGGTAATCGGGCGCAGGCTCTTTACCGTGAAGGTTATGAAAAAGAAAAAGCTGAGGGCGATGACGATCACGCCCCGCAATTCCTTTACCCGGGATTTCGCGAGGTAGTACGAGCCGGCCAGCGCGAAGGCGACGAAGGGGACAAGCCAGTCCAGGCCCAAATTCTTCGGGCTGTACCGCAGGAAAACGTCGAAAAGCGATCTCAGTGGAGCCTCGTTAACGCTCTCGAAATGGTTCGCGGCGATTACGGAAAGCTGGCCGAGCGGATATCCGGTCAGCACCGCGTATATTCCCGTCTCGGCGAGGTAGAGGGCGAGGAGGGGGATCCCGAAGGCGAAACAGTCGCGAATTCGCGTTTTCCCGGCATAGAGGAGCAGGGCGAGGAAAACGCCGGGAAGGAAATAGAGGCTCGTGATCTTCGTCTCGTAGGCGAAAAACATGGCGAGGGAGGAAGCGGCGAGATACGCGAGGCGTTTGCCCCCCGAGGAACGCAGTGCGCGTACCAGGGGAATGACGGTCAGCAGAATATAGGTTATCGAGAAAATCTCCGGCCCGATCTGGCTGCCCGCGCGAATTTGATAGGGGAAAAAAACGAGGGCGAGGGCGGCGAGGGTTCCCGTGACGCGCCTCCTGATGAGGGTTCCGAGCCGGAAAATGAGGAAAACCTGCAGGAGGTCGTTCAGGAGCGGCGCGACGTAGCAGACGAGGGGGTGCGTTCCGAACACGCGCTGGATTATCGCCACGGGGAGGATCACGCCCCAGCGCACCGTGCGATGGTTGAGCGCGGGGAACGCGACGCCTTGGGAAAGCGCCTTGGCCGCCATCCAGTAATCGCTCTCGTCAACCCCGGTATGGATCATCATCAACGTTGAAAGCCGTACCCATAGGGCAAGGAACAAAAGGGAAATGACTATAACGGCGTCGATCGACGGCGTCTTTCGCGATGCGTTCAATTTGGGCTCCCCGTATGATTTCCTTTTTCGTATATGCCTATCCAGCTATCCACCGCGCGATCGATCCCGAACCGCGCGGCCTTGATCGCGTTGGCGTCTCCCATGGCGCGCCTTCGGGCGGGAGACATTTCCAGTACGGCTTTCATTTTCTTATGGAGATCGTCTATTGCCCCGGCCATAGCGATAACGGAGGCATCGCCCACGACTTCGCGGCAGCCGCCGGAATCGGTCGACACCACCGGAAGGGAACAGGCCATCGCCTCGGCAAGCACGAGTCCGAAGCCTTCGGTAACCGAAGAAAGGACGAAGCAATCGGCCAGGTTATAAAAGCGCTCTACGGCACGCGACGGTCCGGGGAGGGTGACGCGATCCTGGACTCCGAGGCTTAGGGCGAGGGCGCGAAGATCCTCGCGGAGGGGCCCGTCCCCGACGATAAAAAGCCGCGCGTCGGCGCCTTCGGCGACGAGCCTCGCGATGATCTCCACGAGGGACTTCTGGTCCTTCACGGGAACCAGCCTGCCCACGTTCACGAACGCGAAAGAACCTTCGGGAATCCCGTATTCCTGCCGCATTTCAGCGCGCGTTTCGGGATCGCGGGCGAATCTGCACAAATCGATACCGTTATGGACCGCGACGGATTTTTTCGCCGAGAAGGCGCCCTTGTCCACGAAGTAATCCCTCGCCGCCTCGGAGACGTTGGTGTTCACGTCGGAAAGAAAATCGGTGAGCCGATAGGCAAGGCGGCGGACGGGGTTTTCGATTTCCATGCTGTGGTCCGTGCTCACCAGGAGGGGAACCCGGGCGAATAGCCTCGCCGCGCGGCAGAAGACGATCGCGTGGAACATGTTCGCGTGGACCGCGTCGGGTTTCCATTCCCGAAGGAGGCGTACCATCGCCCGTTCCGCGCGTATAAACCCGGCGGGGGTTTTATCCATGCCGAGGCGGATAATCTCCACCCCGGGCACCGACCCGAAGTGTCCGTTCTCCCCGCCCAAGGACACGAGCCTCACCTCATGACCCCGTTGCGCCACTTTCGCCGCGACGTTCACGGTGATCGTCTCGGCACCGCCGAGGCCGAGACCGGTTATGACGTACAGTATCTTCATTCCATCGCCTTGAGCCATTCCGCGGGCCAATCGAAATCGAAATAGGAGCGCCTGGTCGCGCAATATTCTTTCATCCGCCGATAACGTCCCGAATCGGAGACCAGTTCGCGCAATTTTTCCTCGATCTCCCCCGACGAGGCGGGGGAGAACAGGAGTTCCCTGTCGCCGAGCATGTCGGGGATTCCGCCGGTGTCCGAGGCGATTACGGGGAGCCCCGCGTGTAGGGCTTCCAGGATCGTGTTCGGGTAACTGTCGAAGAGGGAGGGCACGACGAGGAGATCGGAATCGCGATACCAGGGGAAGGGGTCCGCGACGGCGCCGTGAAAGCGCACGGCGCCTTCAAGACCATTCGCGCGGATGAACGCTTCCAGGGGAGCCCAGTCGCTTCCCGCGGCGAGGATATCGAGGGAGAGGGTATCGTCGCCCGCGCGCCTCAGGTTCGCCATGGCTTCCAAAACGTATTTGAGCCCCTTTCTCGCGCCCAGGGTGCCCACGAAAAGAAGCTTACGGCATTCGGTAGAGCGGTTCGATAGGGCGAATTCCGCGCGGAACCTGGGGAGCCGAATGTCTCCCCGAATTACCCTGCATTCCGCCCGCCCGCCTCGTTTCGCCTCCCGTGATGCCCCGCCATGACGGGCGATGAAGCGGGCCATGTCCGATTCGCTCTGGAAAAAGAGGGTCTTCGCCCGGCGGAAAATATTTGCTTCCATCAGCCAGGTGCGAAGGATTAACGCGAGGGCGAAGGCACGCGCCGAGAGGGAAGGTTCTTCATAGCGGAGGAACATCAGGTTTTCGGTGACGAGATCGCTCCTGAAGGCAAGGCACGCGGGGATTCCGGTTTTCCTGGAGACGAGCCGGGCAGCGGGCCAATGGCTCTCGCCGAAAATCAGGAGGGCGTCGAAGGAATCGCGGTCGATTCCCGGCATGGAAGCGAGGGCTTCCCTCGCGGCCCTGAGGAATTTCCTGCCGTTAAACGGGCGGGAACCCTTCCGGTACGGAATATCGAGACGCGGGTCCCTGAAGCTCGAGGGGCGCCAATCAAGGGCCGAGTTCATGAGAACCGTCACGTCGGCGCCGGACTTCGCGAGGCCCTCCATCAGTTCGAGGTACCGCTTGTGTCCCCCGGTTCGGATTTCGTTATTGAAAAAAAGGCCGAGTATCCTCATGGGCGAGTTTCCGTCAGCACCTCGCGGAACCAGACCGCGTCCACGTTCTCCGGGGTAAACGCGCCCACGTATTTCCTGGCGTTCCCTCCCAATCGTTCCCGTTCGGCGGGCGACTCGAGAAGGCGAACCAGGGCGGAAGAAAGGGCTTCCAGGTCCCCGAAGGGCACCTTATAGCCGTTATAGCCGTCCGTGAGGAAATCGCGAACCCCCGGCGCGTCGAAGCCGCACGCGGGAATCCCCGCGTGCATCGCCTCGAGAAGGGCCATGGGCATTCCTTCCAGGCGCGAGGTGATGGCGAAAACGTCCGCTCCGGAAAGCGCCTTCGGCACGTCGTCCGTGAGCCCGGGAAGGGAGACCGACTCCTCGAGCCCGAGCTCCCCGACAAGCGCCCGCACGACCTCACGCTCGGGACCGTCGCCGTAAATCACGAGCCTCGCAGCGGGCAGCTTCTTCGCGACGAGGGCGAAGGCAGACACAAGGGCCTTGAAATTCTTGACGTCCACGAAGCGCCCAAGGGAAATTACCGAGGGATTCGACCCTTCGACCGGAATCGTATTCTCCCGGGCCGGAGCCGGCGGAAGCTCGATCGGGTTCGGGACGACGAATACCTTCGATATCGGAATGGTCGGATATTTCGCCGCGAATTCCCCGCGAATGGACTCGCTGAGTACCGCGATCTTCGTGGCGAGGGGGTAGGTGAGCCTTCGGGCGAAGGAAACGCGCCCGTCGATATCGCTCCGGCCTATCTGGCTGTGCTCGCACACGACGATCGGGTAGCCGGTACCGATATTGGCGAGAAGGGCGAAGATATTGGTCTTCAGCACGAAGCTGACCACCCAGTCCGGATTCTCGCGCCGTATGGCCGCCCGCAGCGCCCTTACGAGCCGAATATGCGGGAGCGGGTTGTACCAGCGGTGCCTGGTAATATCGAGCCGTACGCGCTTGACCTTGTCCCCGACGCCATAAAAATCCTCTCCCTTCCCGAGGGTAACCACGGTCACCTCATGGGTTTCGGACCAGCGCTTCGCGAGCTCCGATAGGACCCGCTCGGCGCCGCCGGCCGAGAGCAAAGATACGACGAAGACTATTTTCATTGGTTTTTACCGCCCGCCTCGGCGTAACACGCGAG
>QKCE01000159.1 GCA_003245785.1 Spirochaetales bacterium
GGCAGACCTTATCAGGATCGTGGCGCCGAATATCGGGATAGAGTCCTTGAGCGACCTGCCCTTCGCGGACCTTGAGCGGGAAATTCCGAAACTCCCCGAAAATTCGATAATCCTGGTGGGAACCTGCTATACCGAGGTCGAGGCCCAAGTCTATTCGATGGATAGCGCCATCCGCCGCATTACCCAGGCGAGCAGCGTGCCGGTATACGTCATGTACAAGATGCTCATGAGCGCGGGAGCCCTCGGGGGGAGCCTCCTTGACGGCAGGGAGCTCGGGCGGGAAACCGCGCGCCTGGCCGCGGAGGAGCTTCGAAGCGAGGTCCCCTACGACGAACTGCCGGTAAACTTCTCGCTCCACAGCCTCACCTTCAGCGCCCCGGTCATGAAGCGCTTCGGGATACCCGAATCGAGGATTCCCAGAGGCGCGGAAATCCTCGAGCGCCGGGTCCCGCTCTACGCGCAGCACCCGATACTGTCCTTTTTGTTCATCGACGCCGTTCTCGTCATGCTCGCCGCCATAGGATTCCTGACCAGGAACAACCGGCGCATCAGGAAGCTCGCGTACAAGGACAACCTCACGGGCCTGGTAAACCAGCTCCACGTGTTCGAGACGACGGACAGGATCCTCGCGAAAACCGACGACTCGAAGAAAACCGGCCTGCTTCATATCGACATCGACAATTTCCGCCTCGTCAACGACGTGTACGGCCATGCCTTCGGCGACCTGGTCCTCAAGGAAACGGCCCGCAGGCTTTCCACCCTCGTTTCCGCGCACGTCCGGGTGGCGCGCTTCGGGGGCGACGAATTTCTCGCCCTCGTTTTCGACGTTGACTTCCCGGAAATTCCGGCCATGGCCCGCGCCGTCCAGGGGCTTTTCGCGGAGAACATGTCCATCAACGGTAGGGACCTGAAGGTCGCGTTCACCATCGGCATCGCCGTCTATCCCGACCACGGACGCGAGTTCCGCCAGCTCCTCCAGAACGCGGACATGGCCATGCACCGGGGAAAGCACGGGGGAAAAAGCCGCTCCGTGTTCTTCGACTTCGGCATGTCCCGGGAGCTCACCTCCCGGATCGACCTGGAGCACAGCCTGTCCGAGGCCCTGAGGAACGGCGAACTGTTCGTCGTATTCCAACCCCAGGTGAACCTGAAGACTTTCGGCCTTTCGGGCTTCGAAAGCCTCCTTCGCTGGAACAGCGCCCGGCACGGCTCGGTCTCGCCGGCGGAATTCGTTCCCGTGGCGGAAAATTCCGACCTGATCATCGGGCTCGGGGACTTCGTGATGCGGGAAACCCTCCGGTTCGTCAGGGAATGCGAGCGGCTGGGGCATGGCGGGTTCACCGTCTCCGTGAACGTCTCGGTGCGCCAATTCGGCGAGCGGGATATCGCCAAAAAGTTCCTCGCCATGGCGGAAGAGCAGGGCGTGGCGCCGGAAAGGATCGTGCTCGAGGTGACGGAGTCGGTCATGATCGAAGGAATCGGCGAAATATCCGAGAAGCTCCGTGAGCTGCGCGAGGCGGGCTTCCGCATCGCCCTCGACGACTTCGGGACGGGTTACTCCTCGCTCAATTACCTGCGCGAGCTGCCCATCAACATCGTGAAGATAGACAAATCCTTCATTGACAGCCTGCATACCGACCAGCGGAGCCAACCCCTCACGCGGCACATAATCGGGCTCTGCCACGAGCTGGGGCTATCGGTCCTCGCTGAGGGGATCGAGACCCGGGAACAGAGCGACTTCCTGAGCGAAAGCGACTGCGACGTGATCCAGGGCTATTATTATTCCAAGCCCCTTTCCCGCGAAACGGCGCTGAACGTTCTCGGCAAGAAATTCCCCGGCGCGCCGGGGGACTGAGAGGTTCAACGCCCCGTCCCGGCGTGGTATACTCCCCCCATGAATCCCTCCGATTATCCCCTCGGCGAGCCGATAGCGGCGATCGCCACCGGCCTCGTACCCGCGGCCCTGGGCATCGTCCGGGTATCCGGCGAATCGAGCCTGAAGGTCCTCTCCTCCTGCTTTTCCCGCCCCGACGCCCTCGCCCGCGCCGCCGGCCACACCCTCGTGCATGGCTGGATCCTCGGCCCGCCCGAGGAGGGATCGCCGCGGGTAGACGAGGTGATGGTCGCGGTGTACCGCGCGCCGAAAAGCTTCACCGGGGAAGAAGCGGCCGAGATTACCGCCCACGGCGGGCCCGCGACGGTCCTCGCGGTGTACCGGCGCCTTCTCGCTTCGGGGTTCCGCGAGGCGGAACGGGGGGAGTTCGCCTTCCGGGCCTTCGCGAACGGGAAAACGGACCTCCTCCGCGCCGAGGCCATCCGGGAAATAATCGGCGCGCGTACCCAAACCGCCCTCGGCCACGCGGCGAATCGCCTGGCGGGAGACCTCTCGGCCGAGATCGCCAAGGTGAAGGAGCTCGTGGTCCGTTCCCGCGCGGCGATCGGAGTGGAAATCGAATACCCCGAGGACGAGGAAACCGGCGCCGGGGCCTTCGACCCGGCGCCGATCCTGGAAGCCCGGGACGCCCTCGCGCGGCTCCGCGACTCCTGGGCGACCGAACGCCTCCTGCAGGACGGCGCGCGGGTCGTCCTCGCCGGCCGGACGAACGCCGGAAAATCGAGCCTTTTCAACGCGATACTGAAGGAAGACCGGGCGATCGTGTCAGACGCGCACGGGACGACCCGGGACTGGCTGGAATCCACGGCGGATTTCGCCGGAATCCCGGTCCGGCTCTTTGACACTGCCGGGCTACGGGAGACGGGCGACCTGATCGAGGCTGAGGGGGTGAACCGCACCAGGCTTCTCGCCGCCGAGGCGGATCTCGTGCTCTATCTCGTGGACGCGACCCGGGGCCTGGAAGCCGAGGACCTCGAATTCCTCTCGGGAACCGGCCCCGGCCTTCCGCCGGTAATCCTGGCGTGGAACAAGACCGACCGGCCCGACGCCGCGCCCCTGCCGACGGAATTACCCGCCCCGGTACGCGCCGCCCTACCCATGAGCGCCAAGCGGGGAGCCGGAATACCGGGCCTCGCCGAGGCAGCGTCGGCCTTGCTCCTCGCCCAGGGGGGCGCCGCGGGCCAGGCCCCGTCCAGGACGCCCTCCCTCGGTTCGGAACGCCAGAAGCGGGACGTCGCCGCGGCCTGCGAAAGCCTTACCCACGCGGTTCGGGCCGCGGAAGCGGGCTTTCCGATGGACGCGATAGAGGAAGACCTTTCGGACGCCCTCGACCGCCTCGCCTCCATTACGGGCGAGGTCTCCGGCGCGGACGTGCTCGACGCGGTGTTTTCGGGTTTTTGCGTGGGAAAATGAAGGCTTAAAGAAGGCCGAAAAGGCCCTTCGCGCCGGCCTTGACCCAACGGGCCTGGGGCCTCGCGGGAGGGCCCTCGAGTACCCGGGAGGCGAGCCATTCGAGCTGTCCCGGGTCCCCGCCGTTTTCGTATCGGACAAGGAGGGCTTTCGCGCCGTCCCGGTCCCGGGCGGCGGTTTCCTCGGCGAGGCGCACGAAGGCGGCCTCCGCCACGGACACCGGAAGGGGCGGAAGCGGACGGGCGGTTTCGGATTTCGGGGAAGGGACGGCGTGGACGAAACAGAAGAAGCCGTCGCCCTGCTTGCGGAACTGCTCCCTCGCGCTCTCGACCAGGTACATCCACCCGGAAACGAGGCGGTCTACGGCCCCCGCGACGTCGCCCGCGCCGCCGTAGGGAACGGAGGGGGCGAAGGCGTCGGCGTCGAAGGCGAATACCGCGACGGAAAGCCCCCCGTGCCGGGTTCGCGCCTCGAGGATCGCGGTATGGGCCGAAAGGAGCGACGGGGCGTTCCATTGAAGCGCGCTTTCGTCCGGCGGCGCGGAAGAGCCGGAGTCGGCGAGGGCAAGGCAAGCCATGCCGCGGGAACGCAGCAGGTCGAGAAGGGGCGGTATGACCGGGGCCGAATATTCGGCGAGAAGCGCGCAGGGTTCCATGGCCTTCGATTATAACCGGGAATTCTCCGGGGACACAAGGCGCGTCACGGATTGAGAATCGTCGCGAGGGAAGACCGGAATTCCTCGATGGTATAGGGCTTGAGTATCGCCCCCTGGAAGCCCCAATCGCGATAATTGGCGAGGACCGGATCGTCGGAATAGCCGGACGACACGATGAGCACCGCCTTGGGATCGATCTCGAGCACCTCCTTCGCCGCGACCGTGCCGGTTTTTCCGCCGGGAATCACGAGATCGAAAATGCAGAACCCGAAGGGCTCCCCCTCGTCCATCGCTTCCTTGTAGAGCCGGATCGCCTCGTCGCCCTCGGCCGCCACCATGACCGTATAGCCGAGCATCGCGAGTATCTCCGACGCGGTATCGCGCACCATCGCCTCGTCGTCCATAAGCAGGACCTTCTTTCCCGTCGCGGTTCCCTGGATCGCGCACTTCGCGTTCTCCAGCTCGGATTCCTCCGCCGCGGGGAAGGTGAGGACGAAGGACGTGCCCCGCTCCATTTCGCTGTCCAGGTGGATGGCCCCCGCGTGGCTTTGCACCACCGAGAACACTATGGAAAGGCCGAGTCCCGTGCCCTTCTCCTTGGTCGTGAAAAAGGGGTCGAAGATCCTGCTGCGGATCGCCGGCGGTATGCCCGTCCCCCGGTCCCTGACGGTTATCTCGACGTACCGGCCGGGTTTCAGGGGAACCGATTCGGTCCCCAGGGGAATCATGCCGGCGGAGGCGTTCGTGTAATCCTTGTTGCGCGCGATCACGGTGATATAGCCGCCCTTCGGCATCGCGTCGACCGCGTTCCCCACGAGGTTCGAGATGACCTGTCCCACCTGGATGCGGTCAACCCTGAGGGGCCAGACGTCCCGCTCGATGTCGAACATGCAGGACGTCTCGCGATGCTCCACCGCGAGCATCGAGGAGTCGATGAGGAGATGCCGGGTATCGCAGACCCCGACCACGGGCTTGCCGCCCCGGGAGAACGCGAGGAGCTGGCCCGTCATTTCGCGGGCGCGAAGGCAGGCCTGCTCGGCCCTCGAGATCGGGACGAGGAGCGAGGGTTCCTTCGCGCGGAGCCGGGCGAGCCCGATATGCCCCAGGATCACCGCGAGGATATTGTTGAAGTCGTGGGCGATGCCCCCGGCGAGGGTGCCGATGGACTCGACCTTTTGCTTGCGGGTGAGGGCCTCGACCATTTGCTCCTCGTGGGTCACGTCACGTACCGAAAGGAGCATGCGGTTCGAGCTGTTGAGGTCGAACATGACCGCCGAGACCCGGCAGGAGAGCACCCGCCCCGCGCGGTTGGTCACCCTCGCGGGGAGTTCCGGCACGCTGCCTTCCATCTGGACCCGGTCCAGGAAGGCTTCCAGGGAAAGCCCGCCCAGGTCCAGGGCGATGTCGGTGAGGGTCTGTCCCGTGAGGAATTTACTCTCGGTCTCGAAGATTTCCTCCACCGCGGGGTTCGCGTCGGTGATGGAGAGGGTGTCGAGCTCCACGATCATGATACCCGCCGGGTTGAAGAGGAACATCCTCGAGAACTTGCTTTCCGAGAGGGCGAGGTCCCGGGTCGCGTACTCGCGGTCCGATATTTCCTTGATCAGCTGGCGGGTTATCCGCATGTCGGACGCGGAAATCACGAAGCCCGTGCAGGTTCCCGCGAGGTCCGTGAGCTTTATGACCCGGAGGTCCACCGGTATCCCCTCGAAGGAACTGGTGACGAAGGACGCGTCGATAGAAGGGCTCCGCCCGCCCGAGGCCCAGGACTCGGAGGCCCCCAGCTTGAGGAGCCAATCGAGGCGGGTCACCGTATTGAGCTCGGGATGGATCACCAGGGCCTCGATGCCCGAACCCTCGACCGCCACGGGCGCGAAGCCCGTGAGCTTGTACCCCCGCCGGTTCATCCGCACGATCTTCCCGACGCCGTCGAGGATAATGACGACGTCGAATATGTTGTCCATGATCAGCTGGTTCTCCTGGTTCGTCACCATCTCGAGAACGCGCAGGCGGTGGACCGCCACGTCGATCAGGAGGTACCAGAGGGCGAAAACCCACACCACGCCCCCGAGGTCCCGGAAGAGGGACACGACGAAGCCCACGGCGAACATGATGAAGCATATCAGGAGCCATTCGCCGTCCCGCCTGGCCCTTTCGTCGGAGGTCCGGCGGATCCAGGAAACAAGGAACAGAAACGAGATCGGCGCCACCGTGACGACCGTAAAGGCCGAGACGACGTATATCCAGGCGGGAAAATACAGCAGGGACGAAAGGGAAGCCAGTACCACCGGAATGCCGAACAGGTAGGGAAAGAAGGACGGACGGGGGCGGGAAGTTAGGCCGAACATGAAATTGACGTACACCAGCACGTTGGTATAGAGGAGCAGCGTGAAAAGGATTCGGACGGACACGACGTTCGGCAGGAACCCCGAGCGGTACAGGATTCCCGTAGCCAGCATCGCGAGGAGCGAAAAGCCGAGGGCGGAAAACTCGAGCCGCAAGGGCCATCTTCGGCTGCCGAAGGCGTTTACGATGGTAATGCACAGCAGCGTTACCCAGGCGAGACCGCTATTTATGAGAAAGGCGAAATCCATAAATTCCCTTCCGATTGACGGGCCGATGCGCATCAGGTATCCTGAGGGCCATGAAAATCTGGATCAAATACCTGGCCGGTATCCTTATCGGCATCGCGTTTGCCTTGATCGCTCCCGAAAAAAACGCCGCGTTTACCGGAATTACCGAATTTCTGTCCCAGTTCTTCATTCAGGCCGGACGGTACGCCCTGTACCCCGTGCTTTTTTTCAGTATAACCCTATCCGTCTATGAGCATCGAGAAAATCGCACTCTTTTTCGCATGGGATGGTCGACTTTCCTGGTGATTCTCGCCTCATCGGTCGGAATCGCGCTCATCGGGCTCGTATCCGTCCTGGTCGCGAACCCCGCGAGAATCCCGATCTTCGTCGAAGGCTCGTCGGATATCGAGAAGATCGGCTTCGCGGCGACCTTTATGCAGATGCTTCCCTCGAGCGCCTTCGAGGTCTTCACGAACGGCCTGTTCATCCTTCCCCTTTGCGCCTTCGGGGCCTTCGCCGGGGCGGGCTGCGCGGTGGACAAAAACGACGCGAAGGCGACCCTTACCCTCTTCGACTCCCTCTCCCGCGTGTCCTACGCCATCATGACCTTTTTCGTCGACAGCGTGGCGATAGGACTCATCGCGGTATCCCTGAACTGGACCCTCCAATTCAGGACCATGCTCGCCTCCAAGGTCTTCCTCGACTTCATCGGCCTTTTGGCCTTCGACCTGGTCCTGCTCGCCGCCGTGGTCTGGCCCCTCGCGATTCGCCTCATCTGCGGAAAGGTAAACCCCTACCGCGTTCTCTACGCCTCGATCGCCTCGATCCTCGCCGCCTTCATCTCGGGTGACACGATAATGACCCTCCCGGTCCTGTTCCGGCACGTCAACGAAAGCCTGGGAATCCGAAGGCGGGTATCCACGATCACGTTGCCCCTGTTCTCGGTCTTCGCCCGGGGCGGCACGATCCTGGTAGTGATAACCTCGTTCCTCCTGATCCTGAAATCCTATTCCAGCCTCGGGGTCTCCTTCTCGGACATGGTCTGGCTCTTCGGCGTCTCGATCGGCATTTCCTTCTTCCTCGGCCGCTTTTCCTCGGGAGGCCCCTTCATCGCCCTCGCCGCGATATGCGCGCTCTACGGAAGGGGCTTCGAGTCGGGCTACCTCATCCTGAAGCCCGCCGCCTTCTTCCTCGGCTCCATGGCCGCCGCGATAGACGCCCTTACCGCGATAATGGGCACCTACATCCTTGCCCACCGCCAGGACACCTCCACCCACCGCGAAATCCGGTTCTTCATCTAAAGGCAAAAAAGAGCCCGCGCGGGGCGCTTGGAAACGAAGTTTCCATCTTCCCCCGCGCGGGCCCTTTTTTTGCGCGACTCAAGGTCGGTGCACCACTTCCCGGGGCTTCGACCCGTTCGCCGGACCCACGATCCCCCGCGCTTCCATGTCCTCCACGAGGCGGGCGGCCCTGTTGTAGCCGATCTTCAGCTTACGCTGGATATAGGAGGCCGAGGCCTTCCCCGCGTTCAGCACGATCTCGAGGGCCTTGTCGTAGAGGGGGTCTTCCCCGTCGGAGAACAGGGAAGGCTCGAGATCCTCGTCCTCCTCGTCGTCCACGAAGATTTCCTCGTCGATATACTCCGGCTCCCCGAGGGTTTTCACGTGTTCCACGACCCGTTCCACCTCCTCCTCGGAGACGAAGGCGCCCTGGATGCGCGTGGGGAAGGGATCGGTGGCGCTCGCGTAGAGCATGTCGCCCCGGCCCAGGAGCTTTTCGGCCCCAACCTGGTCGATGATGATGCGGCTGTCCATCTTCGAGGCGACCATGAAGGCGATGCGGCTCGGGATGTTCGCCTTGATGAGTCCCGTGATGACGTCGATCGAGGGGCGCTGGGTGGCGAGCACGAGGTGGATGCCGACCGCGCGGCTCATGGCGCAAAGGCGCGCCACCGTGGACTCGAGTTCCTTGCCCGTGGTGGCCATGAGATCCGCGAACTCGTCGATGATCACCACGAGGTAGGGCAGCTTTTCCGTCGCGATGTTCCGCTCGACGATCCTTCGGTTGTAGCTCTTTATGTCGCGCACGCCCATACCGTCCAGGAGGGCATAGCGCCGCTCCATCTCGCACAGGCAATATTGCAGGGACTGGAAGGCTTTCTTGGGCTCGGTGATGACCGGCGCGAGCAGGTGGCCTATGTCGTTGTAAAGCTTGAGTTCGACTATCTTCGGGTCGATCAGGAGCAGCCGCACCTCGTCGGGGGAACGCTTGTACAGGATCGACAGGATGATGGAGTTGACGCACACGGACTTACCGGCGCCCGTCGAGCCCGCGATGAGGAGATGGGGCGTGGTCGCGAGGTCCAAAAGCTGAGCCTCGCCGGTAATGTCCTTCCCGAGGATTACCGGAATCTCCATCTTTTTCGCCGCCGGGGTGTCGGTCTCGATCAGTTCGCGGAAGCTCACCAGGGAGCGGCGCTGGTTCGGCACCTCGATGCCGACGGCGTGCTTGCCCGGGATCGGGGCGACGATGCGCACGCTCGAGGCGGCCAGCCGAAGCGCGATATTGTCCTGGAGTCCCACGATCTTCGAGAGCTTCACGCCGGGGGCGGGCAAAATCTCGAACATGGTGATGACGGGGCCCTTGCGGATTCCCGTCACGTCCGCCTGGATCCGGAACTCGTTCAGGGTTTCCTTCAGGGCGGACGCGGCGCGGCGCGTCGCGTCGTCGATTATCCAGTATTCCCCGTCGGGATAGGTATTGAGAATGTCGTAGGGGACGTCGTAGTGCCTTCTGCCCCGCCGGGCCTTCGGCGCGGTCACCGGTAGGTCGATGGACTCGGGGAGATCCTTCGTCCCGTCCCCGTCCATCTCCCCGAGGGTATCTTCTTCCTCGTCGATGCCCTCGAAATCTTCCTCGTCGAGGGTTTCCTCGCCGTCCTCGTCCTCGTCTTCGTAAATATCCCCGTCTTCCGCGTCGAAACCGATCTCGGTGGCGGCCTCGGCTGCGGCTTCGTCGTCGAGCACCTCGAATTCCGGCGAGTCGCCGTAGTCGGCCAGGTCCGCGAAGGAAACCTCGAAGGGATGGTCGTCGACGGGACGCCCGTGGGGCACCGCCGGGGAAGCGGCCATGGCTTCGGGGGGATCGTCCTCGAAGGGGTCGGGGGACGGGTCGTCGGAAAATTCCGCGGCCTCGACGGGATCAGGGAATTCGTCGGCGACGGGCGCCGGGTCGACTTCGACCGGGCTTTCCCCGGAAATTTCCCGGGGCTCGGCGCCGTCCGTCTCGGTTTCCACCCAGTCATCCACGACGGGAAGGTCGAAGGGCGCTTTCATCCTCTCGAAATCGACATAGGTCGGGGTAGCGTCTTCAGGCCTCGTCGAAGGGGGGAGTCGTTCGGGAGCGGCCTGGAAAAAACCGGATTCCGTGGTCCCGAGGCTATCCGTCCCCGCTCGAACCGCCGGTTCCGGGGTTTCTTCGGCGACGAGAACGCCGGTTGCCGCCGGGGTTTCCGCGTCGAGGTCCATGACGTAGTCGTTCTCCCCGATATCGTGACCTTCCGCGCCTTCCTCCCCTTCATCGAGGGAAACGTGTTCTGGCCAGTCGTCAAGGGAAGAAAGCGCGAGGCCGGAAGCGGGTCGGCCGGTCCCGCGGGGCGTCGCCGGGAACGGCTCCGCTTCGGGAAGGATACGTTCGCGGGTCGCGCGCGTCCCCGTCCCGGCGGGCGGGGAGAAACGGTCGGCGAGCCACAGGATGATCACGTACTCGGCGATCGTCGCGAAAAGGGTACAGGCGGCGATTCCGGCGAGGATGCCCGCCGCGATCGGGCTGCCGGCGTAGGTTTCGACGAGGGAACGGACGATCCGTTCTCCCCCGACCACGGTAAAAAAGGGAATCGCCGAACCCGCGAGGATAAAGCCCGCCCTGGCGGTCCAGCCCGGAATCACGAGCAAAATCGCCGCGTATAGCAGGAAACAGGGAATCAGGAAGGCGGAAAAACCGTAAGCGGAAAAAAGGATGCCCGAAAACGCCGAAAGATACGCCGGGAGGGTTCCCGCCGGGAGCCCCGCGGGAAACACGGTTTGAAGAAGGAAAAGGGCGAGCGCGGCGCCGAGACCGAAAAGAAATATGCCAAGCGTTATCGAGACCGCGCGCAGTCCCCTCCATTCATGAGCCGTTGCCATCGAATATGCACCCCATTCGTCAAAGTGTCAGGAAATACCCCGCGAGCGCGATCCCCGCGGGGATCAGGTACGCGGCGAACCAGCCGAGCTTGCCCCTGTTGATCATTCCGAGGAGGAATTTCAGGGACAGCAAGCCGACCAGGAAGGCCGTAAGCATACCCGCGACGAGCGGGAGCGCGGAAACGCTTCCGACAAGAGTATCGGCATCTTTGAGCTCGAGCATGAACGCGGCGAGTATCGCGGGAATCGAAAGAAGGAAAGAAAATTCCCCCGCCTTCTTGCGGTCCAAGCCGGCGAAAAGGGAGGCGGAAATGGTGCTTCCGGAACGGGAAACGCCGGGGATGACGCCGATTCCCTGGGCGAGCCCCACGATCGCGGCCTGCAGGACCGAGGGCACGGCGACGGTCTTCTTCGGCACGAAACGCCCGGACAGGAGGAGGGTGACGCCGGTGAGAACGAGACAGACCGACACGATGACGTAAAACCATTTCCGATGCGCCGGGTCGAAGGAAGCCGGGTCCACGAGGTCCTTGAGCGCGAAACCGATAACCGCGGTGACCGCGGTACCGACGAGGAGCGCGACGATCATTTTCAGGCCCGAAGAATCCCCGGGGAGGGACTTCCTCATCAGGAAACGGCCGAGCACGGCGAGGAGTTCCACTATGGGGGCGCGAAACACGATCAGGACCGCCGCGAGGGTGGAAACGTGCAGGAGGACGTCAAAAAGGAGCGGAACGTCCGCCTGACCGAAAAAATAAGAGGCAAGGGCGAGATGCCCGGAGCTGGAAACGGGAAGGAACTCGGCCAGGCCTTGAATGGCGCCGAGGATCATCGACTGGAGGAGGGTCATGGTTATCGTCCTTGTTTGTCCAGGATCAGCCGAACCGTCCGGTCGGCGCTTTCGCGATAGTAAAGATACCCGTAAAAAACCGCGGCAACAAGCACCTTCCGGCCGTATTCCCGGGTCTCCGCGTAGGGCACCGACTCGAGAAAAAGGTCGTCGTCCCCGGAGCCGAAGGCCCGGCGCCACTGGCGAACCCGGTTTATGCCCGCGTTATAGGAAAAGACCGCGTCGATAACGTGCCCGTCGAGCCGGGTTACGAGCTCGCCGAGATAGGCCGCGCCGAGGTCCAGATTGGTCGCGGGGTCCAGGACGTCGTATTCCGCCAGCTTTTTCTTTCGGGCCATGTCGGCGGCGGTTGTATCCATGAGCTGTGTCAGTCCCGAGGCCCCCGCAACCGAGCGAATCTTCGGGTCGAAGAAGCTTTCGCTTCGCACCATGGCGTAAAGAAGAAGCTCGCTCAGGCCCGAGTCGCCGGCCGCGGCCCGGGTTTCCTCTGCCCAGGGCCGGGGATACGCGCCGAAAAGGTCCGTAAGGGAGGCTTCGCGCCCTTCGGCGGAAAGGGCCGTGACGGTCAGGCGCAGGGCGTCCGAGGGATAGCCCGCTCCCGAGAGGGTCTCGGCGATCCGCGCGGAATCCGCCGGCGGCGGGGCGAATCCCAATTCCCTGACGAGGGGCCAGACTGCCTCGGGGGAGTGCCATTCGAGGAGGGCGTCGAGAATCTCGGTTTCCGCGGCGGAATCAACCGCCCGGCGCGTTCCCGCGAGGGAGGAAGCGAAATCCGCCGGCGTCGAGAACGGGGCGCCGAGGAGGTCGGCGGAGAGGATGCGGTAATACGTCGGGGCGGAAAGGTCGTTCCGGATCCGTTCGAGCTCTACCCGCGCGGCGTCCCCTTTCAGGATTCCCGAGCGCGCGGCGAGATACCCGAGACGCGCGGCGAGTTCGCTACCCCCGCGCCCCGCCAGGGCGTCGCGAAGCCTTCCGAGGCGATTCCAGTCTTTCGCCGCGACCAGGGAAGCCGTCGCGCCGTCCAGGATATCGGAAAACCAGAGGGGATCGGCCCAGTTTTCGGCTTCCCGGGCGATCCCGCCGATAAGCGCGTCCATGCCCCGCCGGCTAGCCGAATCGAGAAGGTACCAGGTCGCCCCGTCCCGATCCCTCGGGGCAACCGCGGAGTCCCGGGCCAGGGTCATAAGGCGGTCGCCGCGGGCGTCCGGGGTTTCCCCTCCGGCACCCGGGGAAGAGCGGTAGGCGAGTCGGGCCGCGTAAAAGAGGGTCACGTACCGGTCGGCTTCCGACAGGGTCGCCGCTGCCTTCTCGAAAAGGGCGGAGGCCGCAAGGGCGTCCGGGGCGCCGTAAGTCGCCGACTTGCCAAGATCCGAAAGGGGATTTCGCCCCGAGGGCCACCCGTACGTTCCGACATGGGCTTCGGCGAGTAGCCAGGAGCGCTGGTAATCCCGGGCGAACACCGCGGCCCGCCACGCGAAGGAAGACCGCGCGCGGGAATCGAGGGTAGAGTCGGGCAGGGAGGTTCCTGCCCGGAGAATATCCGCCGTGAAGGGTCTGGAGTCCAGCCAAGCCTCCGGCCCCCCGGGGATCTCGCCCGGCCGGCCGAGTTCCGCGAGGGTCGCGTTTCGGGCGTCTACCAATTCCGCGAGGGCGCTCTCCGTCGCCAAGGCCACGATTTCGGGAAGCCCGGCCGTTTCCCCGTCGGAAAGAGTTTCCTTGAGCCTGTCGAGGGCGTCGAGCCGCTCCGTACCGGAGGAAATGCGGGCGAGCGCCCTCAGGCATTTCAGGCGCCCCAGGACCGCGACGGCGTAATCCGGTTCGTCGGGCTTCGGAAGGGCGGCGTCCGCGCCGACGGCGTACATTTCGAGCGCGCGGCCCGGATCCCCCGCGTCCTCGAGCTTCATCCCGAGGATCCAGGGAACGGCCCGGCCGGCCCGCAAGGCCTCGCCGTATTTGGAGCGGGGCACCCGGTCGAGGAAGGACAAGTCCCCCCCGGCGACGGAAGCGGCGATTTCGCCGACGGGCTTGCCCCACAGGACATCGGTTTCGCAGGAAGCGAGGCTAATTGAGAAAAAAAGGAAAAAGGCGATCAAGGGCGACAAAAAAGCCCCGGCCGCGCGCGGCCGGAGCCCTGTCCGTCGCTTATTTGGGCGGGATATCGAGCCAGGTACCCGCAATGATGAGGTTCGGATTCTTGATCTTGTTATACGTCGCGATCTTCTTGTATTGCCAGGGGTTCCGGTAATACGATTCGGCGAGATCCCACAGGGTGTCGCCCCACTTGATCTTGTAATGCACCGGTTTCGCCTCGGGAGCCGGTTCGGGCTGGGCGGGTACGACGGGTTTTTCCTCGACGACCGGCGCGGGAGCGGGTTCGGCGGCGGGAGTCTCTACCGGCGGCGGCGTGACGGTCTCGACGGGAGCGGGAGCCGGTTCGGGCTCGGTCGTCGGCACCGCGGGCGACTCGACGGCCTGGGGAGCCTTCGCGGCGGCCTCGCTGAGGGTCTTGTTGAGCATCATGACGCGGGCGGATACCAGGAGCGCGAGCACCAGGGCGAGCACGCCCACGGCCAGGATCAGTATGCACGCCCAGGCGGGCAAGAAAATGCCGCTTCGTTTTTCCTCGTTGGTTTCCATGTCGTACAGTCCTTCGGGAGCGTTTCCCGGTATAACCGAGTCAACGACGACGTTGTTGCGGGAAGGATCCCCGCCGAGGTCCATGTCGCTGTTGACCGGGGTCAGGTCGAAGTCCGGCAGGTTGTAGATCGTCTCGTTGTCGAGGGTCTCGAGCGAAACGGTGAGAACCTGTCGGGAACCGGAATCGAGGTCGACCGCCTCGGCCGAAAGCTCGTTGGTTTCGTCGAGGGAAAGCTTGAGCTCGATCGTGGGCTCCCCGGAAGCCTTCGCGTCGATGTCCTCGATGATGAGCGTGCCGACGTATTCCGAATCGTCGATGGATTCGGATTCGCTGCGGAACAGGTTGATCTGGACGCTTGTCTGGTCGTCGCGAACCGTGGTGAGGTCGAGGATCTTGCTCGCCGGAGCGCCTTCGCGGAGCACCGGGTAGAACGTGCTGTCTGCCAGCTTGATACCGATTGAGGCGGAACCCATCTTCAGTCCCCTTTTGATTTTATTCTCTATATACTCTAGTACGCAATGATTCGCCTTGTCAACGCGGAATGTTGACAGCTGTCGCGCTATGCGCCCATAATGGAAGCATATGAATTCGGCCTTCACAATCCTCACGGTTGTCCTGATCATCGCGTTCGCGCTCATACTGCTCTCGTTGCTCAGCCGCAAGCCCGGCGCCAAGTCGCCGAAACGGGAGAAGCGGAAGGACCGCGGCGCGATAATCCGCGAGGCCACGAGGCGACTTTCAGCGAACCCCCGGGACCCCGACGGGCTCTCGGCGATGGGAAACATCCATTACCAGGAACAGGACTGGGAAAAGGCCTACCCCGTATACGAAATCCTCATCGACATGGCCCCCGGGCATCCCCGGCTGGACGAATTCGAATGTTCCCTCCGCTTCGGCGTGTCCGCCATAAAGACGAACCGCCTCCAGGAGGCGATCAAGGGGCTTCTTCTCGCGCGCAAGATAAAGCCAAACCATTTCGAGGTCAATTACAATCTCGGGTACATCTGCTACCTGCAGAAGGATTACGAAAAGGCTATTCCCTTCCTGCGCCAGGCGCTGATCACGGACCAGGAAAACGTGCTCGCCCAGCGCTACATGGGCTTCAGCCTGCACCGGACCCACCGGTACCGCGACGCCCTCCCCTACCTGAAAAAGGCGATCGACCTCCAGCCGGACGACAAGGAATCCCTTTTCGCCATGGCCGAATGCCTTTTCGAGTCCGGCGCGATAGACCGCTCCCTTAAGATCTTTTCCCACCTCCGTCCCGACCCGACGCTCGGGCCCCAGTCCGCGCTCTACGCGGGCATAATCCACGCGCAGATGAACCAGCCCGACAAGGCGGTAATCGATTTCGACATCGGCCTCAAGCACGAGAACATTCCCAAGGAAATCGCCAACGAGCTGATGTACAAGATGGCGGTCACCCTCATAAAGACCCAGGACATAACCCGCGCGCTCCTGACCCTGAAGGATTTGCAGAAGCTCACCCCGGGCTACAAGGACGCGCCCGCCCTCATCGTGCGGTACCAGGAACTCAACCAGAACAAGAACCTGCAGCTCTACCTCATGGCCATGCAGAGCGACTTCGTCGCCCTGTGCCGCAAGATAGTCGTGCAGTTCTATCCCGGCGCGAAGGTGAAGATTACGGATATTTCGGTGTTCGCGGACTATACGGACATCGTGTCGGAGATCGACACGCCCAAGTGGTCGGATATCGTGATTTTCCGGTTCTTCCGTTCCCAGGGTTCGGTCGGCGAGCTGTTGCTCCGCGACTTCCACGCGCGCATCAAGGACCTGAAGGCAGGCAAGGGCATCTGCATGACCGCCGGGGTCTTCTCCGACGAGTCGCGCCGCTTCACAGAGGGCAGGCCGATCGACATGTTCGACAAGGACCAGCTTAACAGGATACTCAACTCCGTGGACTCCGGCTCGGCCCTGAAAATCTGAGCCGCCGGGCCCCGGTCAGGGCCTTATGACGACGAGATTGCGCTCTTCCGCGTCCAGGAAGGGAACTGTCAGGGGCAAGACCCCGTAACCGCCGATTTCTCCCTCAATTCCCGCCATTTCCTCGCCGATTTTCTCGGACCTCGCCTTCCAGGCCGCCAGCGCCCCGTGGGGCCTCGCGAGCCGGGCGAGAAGCGTCCGGATCATCGCCCTGTCCAGGGGCCTGAAGGCCCGGAAGGCGACCGCGTCGTAGGCTCCGGAGGGAGCCCGCTCGATCTCGCTGTTCAGGACCTTTACGTTGGTAAGGCGGAGCATGGCAGAGCAGTTTTCAAGGAAGGCGCACCGCTTGCTCATGCGCTCGATGAGGGTAAAGGAAATTTCGGGGAAGGCTACGGCGAGGGGTATGCCCGGGAAGCCAGCCCCGGAGCCCGCGTCGGCCACGCGATAAGGGTCCTCCGCGCCCGGGCGCCCGGCGGCTTTCATGCCGCCGAGAAGCGAGGCGAATTCCTTCCAGGGCGCGAGGCTGTCGAGGACGTGGCGCACGACGAGGTCCTCGCGGTTGTCCGCCCCGACGAGGTCGAAGGCGGCGTTGAAGAGTTCCAGCTCCCGGAGGTAGCGTTCCGCGAGGGCGGCGACGGACTCGACGCCGCGAACGGCGACGCCGGAATCCAATACGGTATCCGCCCCGGGAAAGCCGAGGAGCCGGAGGCCCTCCCGAAGGAGGTCCCCGGCCGGAAGGTTATGGGCCACCCTTACTTGCGGTCCTTCAGGAGGGCCGCGAAGGGGTTGTAGGTCATGCCGTCGTCCTCGCGGGCGGGCTTTCCGGAGTAACCGCCGGAGCCGCCCCGGTCGTTCCGGTTGCCGCGGTCGGGGTTCGGTCCCCGCCCGTCGCGCCCGGCGCCCCCGTAGGGTCTCCCCTTGGCGCCGGCGTCGCCCTGACGCCCCTCGCCGTCGCGGGACGCGCCTTCTTTTTTGACCGCCACTACCCTTCTCGCGCCGTCGCGCGGACCGTTCCCGGAATCGCCCTGGCGGGCGCCGTGCCGCGCCGCGTCCGGGCTCTTGCAGGAAAGGCTGATCCGCTTGCGGTCGTGATCCAGGCCGATGATGCGGCATTCCTTCACGTCGCCGACCTTCACCACGTCCATCGGGTCCTTCACGAACTGGTCGCTCATTTCCGAGAGGTGGAGGAGCGCGGTTTCCTTGATGCCGATGTCGACGAAGGCGCCGAAGTCGACGACGTTCTTGATCTTGCCGGTGACGGTCATGCCCTCGCGGAGGTCCTCGAAGGAAAGGACGCCCTTCTGCATGATCGGCTTCGGGTAGCCGTCGCGGGGGTCGCGGTTGGGCTTCTTGAGCTCGTCGATGATGTCGGCGACGGTTTGGTCGCCGAGGGAGAATTTTGCTTTCAGCTCGTCGCGGGTCTCGCGCTTGACGTCTTCCTTGCGCTGGACGAGCTCGAAGACCACCCGGGCCGCCCCGTAATTCTCGGGGTGCACCCAGCTGTTGTCCAGGGGATCGGCGCTTTCGGGTATCTTGAGGAAGCCCGCGCACTGCTCGAAGCTCTTCGGGCCCATGCCGGGAACCTTCATGAGATCCTCGCGGGAGACGATCTTTCCGTTGGACTCGCGGTAGGCCACGATTTTCTTCGCGAGGGAGCCGTTGATGCCGGATACGTACTTGAGGAGCGAGAAGCTCGCGGTGTTGAGGTTCACGCCGACGTTGTTGACTACCGAGCCGACGACCTCGTCGAGGGTTTCGGACAGCTTTTTCTGGTTCACGTCGTGCTGGTAGAGGCCGACGCCGATGGATTTCGGGTCGATCTTCACGAGCTCGGCGAGGGGGTCCTGGAGGCGTCGGCCGATGGAGATCGCGCCGCGGATGGTGAGGTCGAGCTCGGGGAATTCCTCGCGGGCGATGTCGCTCGCGGAATAGACCGACGCGCCGTCCTCGTCGACCACGGTGTAGAGTACCGAGGGGCAGTGCTCGGAGATCACCTTGGCGACGATTTCCTGCACCTCGCGGGTGCCGGTGCCGTTGCCGACGGCCACGAGCTGCACGTCGTAGTCCTTGATTGCCCGGAGCACCGCTGCCTCGGCCTCGGCGGCCTTGTGCTGGTAGATAACGAAGGAGCCGAGGTACTTGCCGGTCGCGTCCAGGGCCGCGCACTTGGTGCCCGTGCGGATTCCCGGGTCCACGCCGAGGACGCGGGTGCCCTTGATCGGCTGCTGCATGAGGAGGTTCTTGAGGTTTTCGCTGAATACCCCGATACCGTGGTCGTCGGCGCCCTCGGAGAGGTCCGAGCGGATTTCCCTCAAGACCGCGGGCGACAGGAGGCGCACGAGGCCGTCGGCCACCGCTTCCTTGTGCCAGTCGTTCCGGATGGTATATTTCCGCTCCAGGAGGTCGACGGCGGAGTCCACGTCCACGTCGAGCTTCACGTCCAGGGCGCCGTCCCGCTCGCCGCGGTTGATCGCGAGGACGCGGTGGGGCTTAATCTGATTCAGGGGTTCCTTGTAGTCCCAGTACATCTGGTAGACGCTGGTTTTCTGGGCGTTCTCGTCGCCCACGCCGGTCACGACGGCCTGTCCGGACTTCATGTACCAGGCGCGCACGTCGGCCCGGTTTTCCGGGTCCTGGGCCACGCGCTCGGCGACGATATCCATGGCGCCCTGGATCGCCTCCTCGGGGGTTCCCACGGAAAGCTCGGCGTTCTCGGCGTCGACCTTCACGTAGTCGGGGGCCTTGGAGGAAACGGTGGCGGCGTCGGATTTCTCCATGAGGTCCGCTAACGGTTCCAAGCCGCGCTCGATGGCGAGCATGCCCCGGGTTTTTTTCTTCTTTTTGAAGGGTGCCCAAAGGTCTTCGAGCTCCGTGAGGGTCGAGGCCTTCATGACGTTGTTATAGAGGGTGTCGGAAAGCTTGCCCTGGGCGAAGATTCCCTTCACGATCTCGATGCGGCGGGTTTCGAGGTTGCTGTAGCTCTTGAAAAGGTGGTCCGAGTCGCGGACCTGTACCTCGTCGAGGGAGCCGTGCCGTTCCTTGCGGTAGCGGCTGATAAAGGGGATGGTACATCCTTCGGCTACGAGGGAAACGACTGCCGAGACCTGTGCGGGCTGAACCTTCAGCTCATCGGCGATGCGCTTGAGAATGGCGACCTCGTTTACGGCGAGGGCGTCGATTTGTTCCTGAGTGAATTCCATAGAGCGCCATATTACCCGAAAAACCGGGGCCGGGCAAGGTAAAAATGAGGCCCCGGAAACGCGGGGTTACCGGGGCCAGGGGCCGGATTGGGGAACGGCCGGTAACGCGGGCAGCGCGCGCGCTTCCCCGGAAACTGCGGGTTACCGGGGGCGTTGCGTATCAGGCGTTATTATAAATATAGCAATAGAGCATGACATCGGCTGAATACTCGATATACAAATAGTAATCCGTCCCCCCCGTGTAGGGAAACTCGATATCCACGTAGATGCCCGTGTCCACCGGGGTGGCGTTCGTACGGGAAAAGAGCAGTTTCCCCTCTTCGTCATAAAGACGAATCACTTTCACGGCAGCGGGTCCATAAGTACCCAGGCTGAATTCGCATATCAAAAAAGGATAGTATATCGGGTCGAGCCCCGATTCGATATTCGAAATCTTGATAAACCTTTTGTGAACGGAAGTGCCCACGTCCGGGAGGTTCATCTCGGTACTGGTATACCCGCCCATTTGCAGTACGTGATATGCCATCTCTTCGTCGATAAACGGCGTCATGACCCCGGAGATGAGATTAATGGCCCCGTCCACTATGACCACATCGCTCAGGATCAAGCCGGAAGCAACCCCGTCCAGTATTGAGCTCATCACATAGCCGTCGACGACCACCTGTTCCACGAAATCAGCATCCGGAAGCGAAATCAATGCCTTGAACTCCGCATTGTCATCCAACGAAACGGCAGAATATACGATGCAGAATTTCGAATAGGTCCCCGCCGGGATATCCGAGGTGGCGAACACCCCGGGAGTGTTGACCTCATAGGGGCCGTAGAGAGGGCCGTTGTCGCCCTCGGGGCCGCCGACGGTGCGGATATACAGGTAGCCGGTTCCGAGGGAGATAGCCCGGGCGTCGGAGCCGGTCT
>QKCE01000237.1 GCA_003245785.1 Spirochaetales bacterium
CGAAAAGTATTCCCTTGATCATGGATTAGTAGTACTTCGGGGGGGTCGAGGATGTAAAGTACCCGATGCAAGGGGAACGCGAGGGCGCTTCGATAATTACATTGGGAGATTCACCCCCGGAGGGGCGTCATGAACGGGGCGGGCGGGGCGGGAGCGAAAGGTGCCGAAAGCGCCCCCTATTCCACCAGCCCGCGTTCGCTTATGTACGGAACGTAGGTTTCCACCCGGTTGCGCCCTTTCTCTTTCGCCTTGTAGCAGGTTATGTCGGCGGCGAGCAGGAGCGCCTCGATGCCCCGAATGTCCCCGTTGAGTTCCGCGATTCCCATCGAGACGGTGAAGCCTAGTTGCCGGTTGTCGAAGCGGAACGAGGCGGCTTCCAGGGACGAGCGGATCTTTTCAGCGATGGACGACGCGGCCCTCATATCGGTATTCGGGAAGAGGATGGCGAATTCCTCCCCGCCGATTCGGCCGATCGTGTCGGTGGAGCGCAATTGGTTCGAGAGGACGGAGGAGAGCAATTCCAGGGCCCGGTCGCCCGCCGCGTGGCCGTAGGCGTCGTTGATGGACTTGAAGTGGTCGATATCCAAGAAGGTCAGCGAGAGCGGCTGGCCGTCCCGGAGCGCCCGGGTAATCTCGTATTCCGCGCGGCCCATGAAATACCTCCGGTTCCACAAACCGGTGAGTTCGTCGGTGGCTGCGAGGAATTTGAGCCTTTCCTCGGCAAGCACCTTCGCGGTGACGTCCTTGAAGCTCCAAAGCCTCCCGGTCACGCGCTCGCCCTCCATTATCGGGCAGGAGTATTGCTCCAGGATCACCCCGTTTTTCATGTAGACGAGTCCCGTCGTCGTGACGCCGTCCGAGGGGCTCTCGGCCATTATCGCCTTTTCGTACTCGGGCATGGCGACCGAACGCATGACCGCATGGGTATCGAGCTCGAAGGTGAACCGGACGCGATTCTCGTGCAATTGCCACAATTCGAGAAAGCGCCGGTTGTAATGCACTACCCGCCGGTCGTCGGAGAGCACGATCATGCCGTCGCTCGTCGATTCGAGGATGAGGTTAAGCTCATAGGCCTTTTGCGACAGGGAGGATTCCGTGGTGGACTCTATATACCGCGCGATCGATGCGATTTCGGAGTTCGAGAAGGTATACGAGGGGACGACCGTCGAGATGCCGCCGGTAATATCGGTAATGTGATTCTTCAAAGCCTCGAGGGGCTGGACGAACCGGGTCTCGAAAATCCGGATCTGGACGAATTCGAGAATCACCGCGAGAACCGCCATGAGCAGGATCATCCAGACGATGCGGTAGCGGATCGGGCGGATCAATTCCTTGAAATCCACCGAGGACACGATCGTCCAATCGTTAATGCCGAGCCTCGTATAGTACGACGTTCGGATGCCCACCCCGGGAACGTCGTAATTGTTGAAGCCCGAGGCATCGCGAAAGCCCGCCATCGAGCCGGGGGCGATATCCTCGAGATTGAGTCCGAGATATTCCGGGTTTCGGTGGACCAGGATCGTCCCTTTCCCGTCCACGACGAAGTTCGCCTGGGTATCGAAGTCCCGGATCTGGTTCAGGAGGCCGTCCATGCTGGTAAGGGTGCTGTCCACGGAGACCACGCCCCGAAGGGTCCCCTTGTCGAGCAGGGCCTGGGACACCGCGATCAGCCATTCATCGGTATTGGCGTCCCGGTAGGGCAGGCCGATGCAGGTTTGCGGCTGCCGTTCGACCGCCGCCACGTACCAGGGACGCACGGTCGTATCGAAACCTTCCGGCGCGACGTAATCGTTGATGAGGAGATCGCCGTTCGTGTATCCCGCGTAGCAGTACCCCACGCTCGGGTTTGCGTCCTCGATGAATTTGAAGTATTCGAGGGCCCTCGTCCGCGATTCCTCGCCGTCGTCTTCCCCGTAGATCACGTCGGGGTTGGCGGCCAGAATCTTTACCGTCGAGGAAAGCCCTTCGAGATGGGCCTGAATATAGGAGGATATTTGCCTGTTGGAGCCGGCGAGGCGTTCCCGCTCGCTTCCCATACCCGTGTTGTAAATTCCGACCGAAAGGACGGCGGTTACTACGACGGAAATTATGAATAAAACGGCCAGACCGACGAGAAAAAATTCCCGCCGAATCGAGAGTACGGTCTTTCGTGGTTCCCGGTTCATGTTACGGCGAAAAGTATAGCATATCAAAAGCCCGAATGGTAATATCCAATATGTCCATATCGATGAATTTAATTGTGAAAATTGAATTTATTCACCATATTTGACGCTTTATTGCCCTAACGGGATGGATGTCCTATCATTAAGGTATGCCCGCGTGGAAACACAAGACCCCAACCGAGAGTCGTCCCCCGAAAGATACCTACAGGAACCTCGTGCGCGTCAATTATGCCCTTGGCGCCCTCGGCATCCTGCTGTTGACCTTCATATTCGTCCTTTATATTTCCGCCGAATTCAGGAGGATGCGAAGCGCCGAAGACGAACGCCTGCGCCTGCTTTCCAACGCCACGGCGACCCGTTTCGAGAGCCTGGTAAGCAACCTGTTGGTAACGATGCGCCTCCTCGACCAATGGATACAGGACCATCCGGATCGCGACCCGCGTTTCGACCCCGAGTTCAACCGACTCGTCGAGGTTTTCCGGACTCACAACGACCGCCAGGTCGACCTGAGAATGGTGAGCGACTCGGGCGGTCTCTTTTACCTGCCTTCCGAGTCCGCTACGCCCCTATCGGACGTTTCCGACCGCGAATACTATACCGAGTCAAAGAAGGTCGAGCCTAACGGCCTCTATTTCGCCAAGGCCGTAAAGAGCCGGGTAACGGGACTCTGGGGGATTCCCATCACCTATCGGCTTCACGCGAATCCGCACGGTATTTTCCTTCTCTTCGGGGCAATCGAGTTTCCGCTCCTGGACAAGGCCCTCGAACCGCAGGAGTCCTTGCCGAATTTCTCCATTATCGTCCTCAGGAAGGACAAAACCATCCTGTACCGATACCCCTTCGACGAAACCCTGGTGGGGCAGAAAGTCACTCAGGAAACGATCCCCGATAAGGTATCGGTGGTGAACGTGTCGGTTCCCAAACCGGAACAACGGCTCGCCACGCTTCACCCGCTTACCAATTTCGACCTGAGCGTGGCGATCGCCGAAAGCTGGACCTCCCTCCTTTCGGGATGGACGCGTTCCCTCGTCGTCAAATCCGTCGCGGGCCTCGCGATTCTGGCGCTGTATTCCTTCCTCACGTTCCGTACCATCGCCTCGCAGAAGAAGAACAACGAAATCCAGCGCATGCTCCAGACCGCCGCGCGCTACGACAGCCTGACGGGGCTGAAAAACCGGGGTTATTTCATAGAACGCTTCGGGGACGAGCTCGACCGCGCGCAGCGCTACGGCATCCCCCTGGTGTTCATGATCCTGGATATCGACCACTTCAAGGTGCTTAACGACACCCAGGGGCATCCCGAGGGAGACGCGATCCTGAAAAAGATCGCGGGCATAATCGATTCGTGCATCCGAAGCTCTGACATTTCGGGCCGCGTCGGGGGCGAGGAGTTCGCCCTGATCCTGTCCGATCTCGATCTCATGCACGCGCTTCCGGTCGCCGAACGCATCCGAGAGAAGGTTTCCTCGATAAGCGTGGGTTCCTGGAAGGCGGGGATCAGCATCGGCGCGGTGGCCTGGCGGGGGCCCGAGGAATCGCTCACGGACCTTTACAAGCGCGCCGACGGCGCCCTGTACCGGGCCAAGAGCGAGGGGCGCAACCGCGTCATAGCGGAAGCCGGCTGAACTTCCGCCAGAGGGGAACGAGCCAAAGGGCGACGCAGGCGGCGAAACCCGCGAGATCGGCCAGCCGACCGTCTATCGCGAAGGCCGCGATCCAGAACGAGGGAAAGACGCCCGCCGCGTAGGCTACCGGGTCGCGCACGAGAAAGGGCACGACCATCGCCATCAGGATTATCCCCCCCAACTTTCCCATCGCGAGACCTTCAACCCTGTTTCCGGAAAAGGACACCACGAAAAGCGCGATCGCCGCGGACACGGGCACGGAGGCGAGCGACACGGCGAGTACCGTCGCGATCGGCAGGCCCGAGAGCCCGAAAAGGGCCAGGACCAGCGACGTGAGGGGCGCGACCGCCGCGAGGGGAACGACGAGCCGCGAGAGGAGATAGCCCCCGCGGCCCACGGGCGTGACCGCTATATACGCGGCGGTCCCGTCGTCCCGTTCCTCGAGCATGACCATGGCCGCGGCGAAGCACATGAGGTAACCGGGCAGGAACCCCAGGAAGAGGTCGGCAAGGGGATAAAACCGGCTCACGAGGCCCGCGACGCCGAAACGCCCGGATGCGACGCGTTCCGCGAGGGGCAGGGCGAACCGGAAAAAGGCCCCGGCCAGGAAGGGCGCCGCGAGGCAGAGGGCGAGCATCGCGTCGGAGAGGATTTGCCCCGCGAACCGCGCGAGGGAGCGACCGAAGGCGCGGGGGTTCACGAGATGCCCCCTTCCCGGCCGTCGAGGGCTTCGCCCACGAAAAGAAGGCGGGAACGGTACGCGGCCAGCGCGAAGGCGGGAAGGAGCCAGGCCGCGAGGGCCGGGAGCGCGCCGGGATTTCGCCCGCCCAGGGGCTCGATAAGAAAAAGCATGAGCGATCCGGGGTTCCACGCCAAGGCGGGAGGAAGGAAGCCGAGCCACGTTACCGGGCCTATCGCGAGGGCCAGGGCCCCCACGGGAATGCTCCGGACGAAAAAGGCGTTAACCGTCGGGGCGGTCGAGGCGACCGCGAGGCCGAGGGCGGTGCAAAAGCAGGAGCCGAGGAAAATTCCCGCGATGAAGGGAAGCGTGACCGGCCCGCCCCCCGCCGCCTGGATGGCGAGGCCGGAGGCGAGGGACACGAAGGCCAGGGAGACCAGCTTGGAGGCGGTATACTCTGCCGCGCGAACCGGGGACACCGCGATGGAGCTCAGGACCCGTTCGCCCTTCTCGAAGAGCACGATGGCCCCTATAAAGAAAAAGCCGAGGGCGACCGGGTCGGTATACAGCGTAATCGCCCGTACGGTCCCGCGCCAGGACGGGGGAACGAGCCGAACCGCCGCGATGTACAGGAGCGAAAGCGCGGCGTACACCCCGTAGAAACCGTACCGCCATTGAAACCGCACGTCCGCGGCCAGGAGCGAGACGAGGCGCCTCATGAGAGGCTCCTCCCCGTCACGTCGATGAAAATGTCCTCGAGGGTGGGTTCCTCGCTGTGCACCGACGCGAGCCGGCCTTCCCGGACAAGCTCGAGTAGGCGCCCGTCGTCGCCCGTCGCGTCCCGGGCGACCGTGGCGACCCGTTCGGTCTCGGCGCCGTCCTCCCCGCGCTCGGTCCAGCTGTAGCGGATCCGCGCGGCGCCCCGGCTCATGACGAGGTTGCGGGGCGAGTCGAGGGCGCGGACCGTGCCGTCCACGATGAACGCGACCCGGTCGCACAGTTCCGCCGCGTCGTGCATGTTGTGGGTAGTGAGGATGATCGACTTGCCCCTTTCCCGTTCCGCCCGTATCACGTCCTTCATGATCCGGGCGTTCGCCGGATCGAGGCCCGAG
>QKCE01000047.1 GCA_003245785.1 Spirochaetales bacterium
GACGGGAAACCCCGGGCCTTCGCCTTCGACGCCGCGATCGACAACGGGGAATCGTACCGTGGCGAGGCGCGCCTGAACTGGGAAATTGCGGGGGAAGATGGACCGATCGCCCGGGGCGAGGAAACCGCAGTTCTCGACGGCACCGCGCTCCAGGTCCTCACCGTTTCGGGCGAGGCCCCGGCGGCCCTTCCCTGGGAGCCGGAAAATCCCCGGCTCTACGTCCTCAGAGTTTCCCTCGCGCGGGAAGGCGAGGTCCTCGACGAAGATTCCGCGCGCTTCGGGTTCCGCCGGACGGAGTTCAAACCCGACGGCTTTTACCTTAACGGGAAGAAGATGAAGCTGCGGGGACTCAACCGTCACCAGGCATTCCCCTACGCGGGATACGCCATGCCCAGGTCGGCCCAGAGGCGCGACGCGGAAATCCTCAAGGAGGAGCTGGGCGTCAACGTCGTCCGCTCGTCCCACTATCCCCCTTCCCGCCACTTCCTCGACCGCTGCGACGAGATAGGCTTGTTGGCCTTCGTGGAAACCCCGGGCTGGCAGCATATAGGCGGGGACGCGTGGAAGAAGGTCGTCCTCCAGAACGTGGAGGAGATGGTCCGCCAGGAGTGGAACCACCCCTCGGTCATCATGTGGGGGGTACGGATAAACGAGTCCCAGGACGACGACGAACTGTACCGGGCGACCAACGCCCTCGCCCGCTCGCTGGACCCCACCCGGCCCACGGGCGGCGTGCGGAATTTCGGCGGCAGCAGGCTCTTCGAGGACGTGTACACCTTCAACGATTTCACCCACTCCGGTGGCCCGGCAGTCCTCGCGAAACCCGCGAGGATCAGCGGCGGCAAGGTTCCCCACCTGGTGACCGAGTTCAACGGCCACATGTTCCCCACCAAGCGGTTCGACCCCGAGGCGAGGAGAACCGAGCACGCCCTGCGGCACCTCCGGGTGCTGGACCGGATGTCCGGGGACCCGGGCATCGCGGGCGCCATCGGCTGGTGTTTCGCCGACTACAACACCCACAAGGACTTCGGGAGCGGCGACCGGATTTGCTACCACGGGGTGTCGGACATGTTCCGCCTACCGAAGGCCGCGGCCGGGGCCTATGCCTCCCAGAGGGAAGACAAGCCCTATCTCGAGCTCGCCAGCGCGATGACCCCGGGGGACCACGACGCGGCGAACCAGCCGCCCCTGGTCATCCTGACCAACGCGGACTGGGTGGACCTCTTCCTGAACGGCGAGAAGATCGGCCGGCACTTCCCCGACCGGAACGCGTATCCCCACCTCGCCCATCCCCCGATCGTCGTTTCCGACTTTATCGGCGACCGCCTCGAGCGGAACGAGGGCTTCAGCGCGAAGGACGCCGAGCGGGTCAAGTCGGTGTTCAGGGCAATCATGAAATGGGGGGAGAATCGGTTGCCCCTCAAATACCTCGCGACGATGGGCTTACTCCTCCTGAAATACCGGATGTCCCACGGGGACGCGACGAGGCTGTTCGGGGCTTACGTGGTGAACTGGGGCGAAAAGCTCCAGGTATGGGAGGTCCGGGCGTGGAAGGACGGAAAGCCGGCCCTTACCGCCCGCACGGGCCCCCACGAGTCGGACCGCCTGGAGGTAAAGCCCGATTCCCTCGAGCTCGTCGAGGGCGCGAGCTGGGACTGCGTCCGGGTCGTCCTGCGCCACCTGGACGAAAACGGGCGCACCCTTCCCTACTCGAACGAGGCCCTTCGCGTGACCCTCGAGGGCCCCGGCGAGATAATCGGTCCCGATACCTTCTCCCTCGTCGGCGGGGCGCGGGCCTTTTGGGTGCGAACGACCGGAAAGGCCGGGACCGTCCGGGTAAAGGTCGAATCAAGCCGGTTCGGGACCCAAGCCCTGGAGTTGAAGGTACGCCTCGAAAAGCCCTGAGGCCATTTGTTCGCTACCGGTCAATAGGCCGGATCGTCTCCTGCATTCGGGTCCGCCCGCTTCCCCATCGGGGTTGTCGGGCGGGCTTTTTTCTTTTCACCCGGCTTGACAGCCCGGATAAGGCGCGTTATCATCATCGTTGTTACTATACATAGTAACAACAGGAGTCACACCATGAAAAAGATCATCGCCACGGCCGTCGTATTAGCGCTCATCGCCGCCGCGTTCACGGGCTGCGGCAAGGAAACCGCGGCAAAAACCAAAAAAACCGGATACCGCGTCGGTATTTCCAAGATCGTCGCCCATCCCGCCCTCGACGCGGTCGAGCAGGGTATCCAGGACCGCCTGGCTGCCCTCGGTATCGAAGCGACCTTCGATCTCCAGAACGCCAACGGCGACGTGAATACCGCCACCCAGATCGCGACGAAGTTCCGCGCCGACAAGGTCGACGCGGCGGTCGCCATCGCCACCCCGACCGCCGTGGCCGCCGCCAACGCGATCAAGGACATTCCCGTCATCTTCTCGGTGGTGACCGACCCGGTGAGCGCCGGCCTCGTCGACGGCCTTGGCCACGGCCGCGGCAACGTGACCGGCCTCTCGGACAAGACCGATATACTGAGCCACCTGACCCTCTTCAAGTCCGTCGCCAAGATCAAGACCCTCGGCTATATCTACACGAGCTCCGAGGCGAACTCCGCGGCCTCCCTCGAGGAAGTCCGCGTGGCCTGCGCCACCCTCGGCATCGCCCTCGTGGAGCAGTCCATCACCAACTCCAACGAGGTGAAGCAGGCGACCGAGGCGATTATCCGCCGGGTCGACGGCATTTACCTGACCACCGACAACACGGTGTACTCCGCCCTCCCCGCCCTGGTCGAAGTGGCCGGCGCGAACAAGAAGCCGGTGTTCTCCTCCGATACCACGAGCGCCGCCGAGGGCGGATGCCTCATCGCGAGCGGCTTCGACTACTACAAGGCGGGCCTCGCCACCGGCGATCTCGTCGCCCAGGTGCTCAAGGGCAAGGCGCCCGCCGAAATCCCGGTCAAGCTCCTTACCGATCCCTCGGAGCTCGACATGCTGATCGACCTCGACGTCGCCAAGGCCTGCGGCATAACACTGCCCGCGGACCTCGTGGCCTCGGCGAACAAGATAATCGAGAACGGTAAATTGACCACGAAATAAGGGCGCGGTATACTGTTCGAATGATACAGGGCATTCTCATCGAGGGCCTGGTTTACGGAATCATGGCCCTCGCCGTTTTCATCACCTTCAGGATACTGGATTTCGCGGACTTGACCGTGGACGGCTCCTTCCCCCTCGGGGCGGCGGTCGTCGCGGTCCTGTTCGGCGCGGGAGTCAACACCTTCGCGGGGCTCGCCCTCGCCTTCGCCGCCGGCGCCGCCGCCGGGGCGGTTACCGCGGTCATCCATTCCAAGCTCAAGATACCCGGGCTTCTCGCGGGTATCCTCACCATGACCATCCTCTACTCGATCAACCTGCGGATCATGGGGAACAAGGCGAACATTTCGCTCCTGCGGGTAGAGACCCTCTTCAAGGATATCAAGGAAGCGGTGGCCCCCTTCATGCCGGGCGAATACGGGATCCTGATCTTCATGGTCCTGGCGGTCGCCGCGATCCTGGTCCTGATCAATATCTTCTTCCATACCGACTTCGGCATCACCCTCGGGGCCTTGGGCTCGAACCCCCAGCTTATCACCTCCCAGGGCATGAACCCCGAGGTAATAAAGCTCCTCGGCGTGGCGCTTTCCAACGGCCTCGTGGCCGTGTCGGGGGCCCTCGCCTGCATGTACCAGGGCTTCGCCGACGTGAACTCCGGCACGGGTACGGTCGTCGCCGGGCTCGCCTCGGTAATGATCGGGGAGTTCCTCCTCAAGTCCAACCGGATCGGCTTTCTCACCTTCCGGGTAATACTCGGCTCGATCCTCTACCGAGCCCTCATGTTCGCGGGCCGCCAGTGGGGATACGTCATTCACCTCACGGCGAACGACCTCAAGCTCATCACCGGCGCGCTCATCATCGCGTGCCTGGTTATCTCGAAATACGGCAAGGGGCTCAAACTCCCGCGCAAGGGGGCCCCCGTATGATGCGCCTCGAACGGATCGACATGACCTTCAACCGGGGAACCCCGGACGAAAACCACGCCCTGAACGACCTTTCCCTCACGGTCAAGGAAGGCGATTTCGTCACGGTAATCGGCTCGAACGGCGCGGGAAAGACCACGCTCTACAACATAATCGCCGGCACCATAATCCCCTCGGGCGGCAAGATTCTCATCCGGGACATCGACGTGACGAAAACGCCGGAGTACAGGAGGGCCCGCTATATCGGCCGCATCTTCCAAAACCCCCTCCTCGGCACGGCGGGCAAGATGAGCCTCGAGGACAATATGGTCATCTGCCATAAAAAGGGCTACAAGGGCCTCGGGATCAGCCTGAACAACAAGCTTCGGGAATACTTCCGGGAGCGCCTCCGGGAACTCGACATGGGCCTGGAAAACCGCCTCAAGGACAACGTGGAGCAATTCTCCGGCGGGCAGCGGCAGGCCCTGACGCTGCTCATGGCGGTGCTTTCCGAGCCGGCCATCCTGCTCCTGGACGAGCATACCGCCGCCCTGGACCCCCGGAACGCCGAGATCGTCATGAACCTGACCCGGTCCTTCGCCGAGCGCTACAAGCTTACGGTAATGATGATCACCCATAACATGCAGCACGCCATCGAGTACGGGAACCGGCTTCTCATGATGGATTCCGGCCAGATCGTGATGGATATCGACCATGGGGAAAAGTCCCGCCTGACCATCGACGGGATCGTCCAGCGCTTCCGGGACATCAAGAAGCACCAGCTCGACAACGACCAGCTTCTCCTTCACGTCTGAGGCCGCGGGGGGGACCCGCCAGTGAGCCGCAACCGGTGATCCCCCGGCCGCGCCACCCGACCGCCACCCGACCGCCACCCGACCGCCACCCGACCGCCGCAGGCCGAGCCGCCCGACCGCGCGGTCGCGGCCGCAGATGCCGGCTCGGGATCGAGCCTTTTCCCTACTTAAGGCCATGGGCAAAAAAAAACCGCGTCCGAATGGGACGCGGTTTTTTGTTCGGGGAACGAATTATTTCTTCGTTTCCTTGAGGGTTCCCTTGATGGTGAGAATGCCCTTGCTGTAGGCGAAATCGACGGTACCGGTGTACCAGCGGGTGGCGGCGGGATCCTTCGCGTCCGGTACGAACTTGACCTTGGTCATGTCGAGGTCGGCCATGTTAAGGGCCTTGCCGCCCTTCTTCACGAACTCGGGCTTCAGCTCGAACGCCTTGTCGGCGTTCTGCGCGCCGACGCCCTTCATCATAACGGCGCCGGTAAGAACGTCGAACTTGCCGTTCTTGTCGGTCGTCATCTGATATACGGTGCCGCGGTGCACGTAGGTCACGGTGACCTGCTTGCCGTTCGCGACGGCGGTGAGGTTGTCGGCTTTCATCGCGTCGGGGGTAGCCATGGCGAAAAGGAGCAGGCTGCGGAAACCGCCGGGGACGGTGAGTTTCTTGGTATCGGCGCCGTCGTAGCGCCACTTGTTCAGCTCTTCGGTCGACTTGGACATCGAGGCGCCGGTGGCGGCGTCAAGCTTGTCCTTGACGGTCTCGGAACCGAGG
>QKCE01000132.1 GCA_003245785.1 Spirochaetales bacterium
GACCTGGGACTTCGATTCCCCCAACCCGGACTCGAAGGTCGGGGAAACCTTCAACTACAAGAAGTGGGCGAGCGAGCTTACCCCGCCGTCCACCGAGATCGAGGCGCGCTGGCGCGACTGGGCGAAGGCCAATAACCCCGACGACTACCTCGGATCGAGGAAGTACGTGCTATCCCCGGGAACCATGTTCTCCGAGGCGCCGATCCCGGACGACCTGAAGGTGAAGTGGAACCAGATCGCCGACTCCATCAAGAACAACAGCTGGAAGGCGATTTACGCGAAGACCGACGCAGAGTTCGACGCCATCGTCGCGAAGATGCTCTCCGAGACCGAGGCTTACGGCTACGCCGATTGCCTCGCCTTCTCGAAGGAGCAGGTGGCCCGCCGCGCGGCCGCGGAAAAAGCGGTGAAGTGATTTCTCGGGCGGCCCTCCGGGGCCGTCTGACCGAGGGCCGTCCGACGCGTTGCCGGACGGCCCTTTTTTTCGTACACTGGCCGGACAGGGAGGCCCAATGCTTTCGTTCAAGCCCGACAGCCGTTTCTTCGCCTTCGTAAACCGTCTCGTGGACGTATTCGTCCTGAACCTGCTCTGGCTCGCCTTTTCGCTGCCCCTGGTCACGATAGGCGCGGCGACCGCGGCGGCCCACGCGGTGACGCTCAAGATGGTGGACGAGGAGGAGGGTTACGTCGCGAGGGGCTTTATCAGGGCATTCCGGGAAAACTTCAGGAAGGCGACGGTCCTGTGGCTCCTGGAGGCGGCGGCGCTGTACGCCCTGTGGATCGACTGGCAGATCGCGGTCAAGTCGCCGGACCCGCCGCTCTTCGCGTTAATCGCGGGGATTTTGATCGCCGCGGTGACGCTTGTCGTTTCGCTTTACGCGTACCCGCTTCTCGCGCGGTACGAGAACTCCCTCGCCGGTACGGTCCGGAACGCCCTTCGCATCGCCTTCCGGTTTCCCGGAAGGACGGTCGCCCTCCTCGCGCTCCTTGGCTTCGAGGTCGCCCTATTCAGCTGGAACGTGCCCATGCTCGTCATCGGCGTTTTGGTGGGTCCCCTGATCGCGATTTATACCGTGAGCGGCGCGGCGAAGGGGATATTCAGGAAGCTGGAGGAAGAGGGCGGAGCCGGGGCCGGGGGGCCTGAAGCCGGGGGCGCCTGAGCCGGCGACCCCGACGCCGCGAGACGGCCTTAGCGGACCCGGAACGAACGGGCCGTCCCGTTCGCGATCCGCACGAGGGTCAGCATTACCGGGACCTCGACGAGGACCCCGACCACGGTCGCGAGCACCACCGGGGAGTCGGACCCGAAAAGCGATACCGCGACGGCCACGGCGAGCTCGAAAAAGTTCGAGGCGCCGATCATGCCCGCCGGGGCGGCCACGTCGTGGGGCAGCTTCAGGAGCCACGCGGCCCCGTAGGCGATAAGGAAGATAAGGAAGGTCTGGACCGTCAGGGGGATCGCGATGAGCGCGATATGCAGCGGGTTTTGGAGTATGACCGAGCCCTGGAACGAGAAGATGATGACCAGCGTCACGAGGAGGCCCGCGATGGTGATGCCCGAAAAGCGCGGGAGGAAGGAGTCGCGGAACCACTCGAGGCCATGGCGGCGCACCAGGGCCCTCCGGGTAAGGACGCCCGCGGCGAGGGGAAGCACCACGAAGAGGGCCACCGAGAGAAAGAGGGTGCCCCAGGGGATGGCCACGCCGCCGACCCCGAGAAGGGCGCCGACGACGGGCGCGAAGGCGAGGAGTATGATGAGATCGTTCGTGGCGACCTGGACCACCGTGTACGCGGGGTTCCCCCGGGTAAGGTGGCTCCACACGAATACCATGGCCGTGCAGGGCGCCGCCCCGAGGAGGATGGCGCCGGCGAGGTAATCCCTCGCGAGGCTTTCCGGGACGATTCCCCGGAAGGCGACGAAGAAAAAGAAGGCGGCGATGCCGTACATGGTGAAGGGCTTCACGAGCCAATTCACCGTCCAGGTAACGAAGAGGCCCTTCGGGTTCCGGCCGACGTCCCGCACGCTCTCGAAATCCACCTTGAGCATCATGGGATAGATCATGAGCCAGATGAGGATAGCGATGGGCACCGAGACGTGGGCGTACTCGAACCGCGAGAGGAAGTCCGGGACCGCCGGGGCGAAGCGGCCGATGAGGACCCCCGCCGCCATGCAGAGCAATACCCACAAGGTCAGGTTTTTCTCGAAAAAGCCGATTCCGGCGTCCTTCGCGGTTTCTTTCATGCGTATCTCCCGGGCCTTACAGCGACGCGATCCAGCTTTTCACCTTCGCGCCGATCTCGTCGCGAATGGGCCTGATGCCCGCGAGTTTTTCCCCGTCGGTACCGGTGAGGGCCGAGGGGTCGGGAAAGCCCCAGTGGAGCCGCTCGGCCTTGCCCGGGAACATGGGACAGCGCTCGGCGTTGGACTCGTCGCAAACCGTGATCACGTAATCGAATTTCTCGCCCCGGTCGACGTAGTCCTGGGCTTTCTTGGCGAAGTGGCCCTCCATCGAGATGCCGATCTCTTCCATGGCCTTTACCACGAGGGGGTTCAGCTTGCCCTGCTCGATTCCCGCGCTGTGAACCTCGAAGCGGTCCCCGCCCCAGGCGCGCAAAAAGGCTTCGCCCATCTGGCTGCGGGCGGAATTGTGTATGCAAATGAAGATGACTCGTTTCTTGTCCATGACATGACTCCCTGACTCTTGATGGGCGAAATATACTTTATATATTGACGGATATCAATATATGACGCGATGCCCGTTTATTAAAATTCCGTTAATTCGGAAAAATGGAGAAAATGCGTTTTTTCAACCCGGGCGGAGTACTGTTTTTCGGGAAAATGGCGTAGAATGTACGGGAGCCAAGGCTGAAGGAGCGCGCGGTTGAGCGAGGAACACAATACCCCATCCGGGAATCCCATCCCCCTACCCGTGGACGAAACGCGCGCCCCGGCGGACGGAAGCGAACGAGACACGCCGGAGCGCGTGAAGCAAGCCGTCGAAGACCTGGCCTCGAGAATGAAAAAGGCGGCCCAGAACGATCCGGTCGCCACCGAAGCCCTCGCCTGCGACCTCGCCAAGCGGTCCGCCCTCTGCGGCCTCGAGTACGAATACGCCGAAAGCCTCGCCTGTCTCGGATTCGCCCTCTCGGAACGCGGACATCCCCGCGAAGCCCTTCTCTCCATCGCCGAAGCCCTCGAAATTCTCCGTCGGTTTCCCCGGACAAAGGGGCTTTCGCGGGGGCTCATGGCCCTGGGGAACGTGCATATCGTCTCCGGGGAATTCGACAAGGCCATGGAAGTCCTCATGGAAGCCCTGGACCTTTCCCGGGAGATCGGGGACCAGGAACCGGTGGCCAACATTCTCCTGAACCTCGGCAACATCCTTTACTGGCGAGGGGAGTATACCCGCGCCCTCGAATACTACATGCGTTCTTCCACCGAGGCCGAATTGCGCCGGGACCGTGGGGGGCAGATCAGCGCGCTCAACAACATGGGCGCGGTGGCCAACGCCCTGGGGTACCACGTGGAGGCCACGGATTACCTGACCCGCTGCATCGCGATGTGCCGGGAAGGGGAAGACGAATCGCCCCTCTGCACGGCCCTGGACGATCTGGCCCTCGCGAAGCAGGGCTTGGGCGAGGCAACCGAAGCCGAGGCGACCTGGCTCGAGGCGATCGGGATCGCGGAGAAAAAGGGCCTTACCACCTACCTCATCCCCATGCTCATCAACCTTTCCAACTTTTACCTGCAGGAAGGCCGCTACCTGGAGTCGGGGGAGTACCTCGACCGGGGCCGCGTCCTCGCCGAGGGGGCCGATTCGAAAATCGACCGGATCCGGGCCTACAGGACCGGCGCCGAGTTGCATGAGCGGCTCGGGGAATATCCCGCGGCCATCTATTACCTCAAGCGCCAGTTCGCCCTGGAAAAGGAAGTGGACCAGCAAAAGGCCACCGAGGCGATCCGTGCCCACGAACTGGCGACCCTCAGGACCGCGCAGGAACAGCTGGAAAACCTCGGCGAGATAGGCCGGTCGATCACGGGAACCCTGGACCGGGGCCGGTTCCTCGACCTGATCCACGGGAACGTGGAACGCCTCATGGACGTGACCACCTTCGCGATCGCGAGTTACGACGAGGCCACGCGGGAGATCGTGTACGAGCAAATCCTGGAAGACGGCAAGCCCGTGCCGGGAAGCCGGGTACCCCTGGACGACGGGCGTTCCCTGGCGGCCTGGTGCGCCCGCAACCGGAAAGAAATCGTAATGTCCGATTCGGAAACCCAATCGGCGCAGTTTCTCGGCCAAGGGGCGGAACACAGGCTGATGGGCGGGAAGGGTTCGAGCAAGATGACCCATTCCCTCCTTTTCGCGCCCCTGGTGGTGGAGGACCGGCTCATCGGTGTCATGACCATCCAGAGCGACAAGATCGACGCCTATTCCCTGGAGAACGTGCAAGCCTTCCGCATCCTCGCCTCATACGCGGCCATCGGGCTGAACAACGCCCTGCAGGCCGAGCGGATCCGGGAGCAGAACGGCGAGCTCCAGCGCCTGGCCACGACGGACGTCCTGACCGGCCTCGACAACCGGCGCGCGTTCTTCGACAAGCTCGGAGAAAGCTGGTCCCTCTCGACCCGTACCGGCACCCCCCTTTCCCTCTTGATCATGGACGTGGACCATTTCAAGCGGATCAACGACCGGATGGGACACCCCGCGGGGGATTATTGCCTGAAGGAGATGGCGGGGCTTCTCTCCCGCGAGATAGCCCGTTCCTCCGACGTGCTCGGGAGGATAGGCGGGGAGGAATTCGGCGTGCTTCTCGTCGACTCGGACGAGGACGGAGCGGTTTATATCGCCGAGCGGCTCCGGCTCGCGGTAGAATCCCACGATTTTTCCTACGAAGGGAAAAGGATTTCCCTTACGATAAGCCTGGGCCTCCGCTCCCTCGTGCCCCGGCACGGCGACGAGGCCGGCATGGACGGTTTCTTCTCCGAGGCGGACACCGCGCTCTACGACGCCAAAAAACGCGGGCGAAACCGCGTGTCCGTGTTCGGCTCGGAGGGGTGACCCCGAACGCGCCGAATCGTGCTATACTCCCTTCCCGTGAAACATACTTACGCGCCCGGATGCGCCCTCATGCTCTACAAACCCCGTCTCGCCGAAAAGGTCCTCGAGGCCCTTCGCGCCGAGCTTGATGTTCCCGTTCCTGCGGACGGACCCGTTCCCGCCGGAAATTCCGCCGCCCGCCGGTCCGTCGGCTTCCACCTGACCTGCTGCCACCATCCCGCCAACCTCGATTCCGGTACCCGCATCGTCAACACTTGCGCGGGCTGCGACCGCCGGTACCGCGAGTCCGAAGAGGATATTTCCACGATATCCCTGTGGGAAACCCTCGCGGACTCGAAGTCCTTTCCCTTCCCCGACTATCGCGGAGCCGAGATGGCCGTTCACGACGCCTGCCCGACCCGTACCGAGACCCGGGTACACGACGCGATCCGGAAGCTCCTCGCGAGAATGAACATAAAGGCCGTCGAGCCCGCGCGCTCCCGGGAACGGGCGGTTTG
>QKCE01000270.1 GCA_003245785.1 Spirochaetales bacterium
TCTCCTCGGGGTATACCATCGAGGAAGAAATGCATGCCCGTCAGGAACCACTCGTCGCGAATTTCGGGACCTTCTCCCGCGTGCGGGGCGCCTGGAAGGAAATGACCTCCTACGTGGGTCTTCAGACCAACATGACGGAGTTCAACGCCGCGGCCTCGGGTTACGGAATCGCCAACGTGGTGCCCGACGGTAGCGATAACGTAGTCCGGCGACAGCCCCTGGTGATGAAATATTCCCGGTACGAGGGCGACGTTCCCTTCGAGGCGCTCGGCACCGGGACGCTCACGGACGAAGCCAACTTCGAGCGTCTCGCCTGGTACGACGAGAAGGGATTTGAGCACCAAATCGAGCAGCCCCTGACCGAAGAGTCCCTCGCGCGCCTCAAGAAGCAAATATACAAACTCGCTCCGCCCTTCGAGTTCGATTCGGACGGCGACGGAACGCCGGATACCGAATCCCGGGCGGTAAGCGTTTTCATGGACATGTTCGAGCCTTCCACCACCTTCGCCCTCGCGCTTCGTTATTGGGGCGCCTCCCCTGCGGATTGCGTCGTGGAGCCCGGCAAGGCGATCACGGTCAGCCGGAAAGGGCAGGAACCCATAGTCATCCCGGTGGACGGGCAATGCGCCATCATCATCAATTACGCGGGCTATCCTTCCACCATCGCGGCCGAAGGGTATCGCACGTTCCCCGTACGTTCATATGCCGGCTACTGGCGCCAAACCCCGGAGGACCCGGCTACCTGGCCAGAAACCCGGGCGGTAAAGAACAAGATCATCCTCGTCGGCGCCTTCGACAAGGGAATGGCCGACGACCAGAAACAGACCCCCTACGGGATGATGTTCGGCATCGAAATACACGCCAATTCCCTGAACACGCTCCTGACCGGCAATTTCATCCGCCAGCTTCCCCTTTGGGCCTCGATACTTTTCACCTTCTTCTCCGTCATGCTCGTGTCCTTAATTGCCGCGCGGATGAGGAATTTCTGGTCCATGCCCCTTTCCGTACTCTACCTCGTACTGACCTTCGTCGGCTGCAGCGTGCTTTTCGACACGCAAAACCTGCTGGTCAACTACAGCGTCCCCTTCATCGGGATGGTGTTTACCTACCTGTTCATAATCCTGTACCGGTCGAGTACCGAGGAGCGGGAGAAACGGAAGATACGGGCCATGTTCGGCAAATACGTGAGCCCCGACGTGGTCGCGCAAATGGAAGACAACCCGCCCGAGCTCGGCGGCGTAGACCGGGAACTCACGGTCTTCTTCTCGGATATCCGCGGCTTCACGAGCCTCTCGGAAACCCTGACGCCCCAGGAGCTGGTAAAACACCTGAACGAGTACCTGTCCGCCATGACGGACATAATCCTCGAGACCGGCGGTACCCTCGACAAGTACGTGGGCGACGAGATCATGTGTTTCTGGGGCGCTCCCATCGAGGTTCCCGACCACGCCTATCGCGCCTGTAAGTGCGCGCTCCTCCAGAAGGCCGAACTGGAGCGGCTCAACGCGGGTTGGCCACCGGAGAAGCGGCTCGCGATAGGGATCGGCCTCAATACGGGCATAATGACCGTCGGCAACATGGGCTCCGCGGGGCGCATGAACTACACCCTGATGGGCGACAACGTCAACCTGGGCGCGAGGCTCGAGGGGACGAACAAGGTATACGGCACCATGATAATCGTCAGCGAGTACACCTACGCCCTCGTTCGCGACCGCTTCGTATTCCGCGAGCTGGATACCATCCGGGTGAAGGGAAAGAACAAGCCCGTGGTAATTTACGAGCTTTTGGACGAAGCATGAAAGCCTTTCCCCGTCACGCCTTACCGATAACCGCCGCGATCCTTCTCCTTTCTTTTACACTGGCGGCTTGCGGCATAGACGAATTCGTATACCTCTATCCCGTGACGAACGTGGGCAACAACCCGACGGACAGCGACGACGATTCGTACAAGTTTTTTTCCTTCGTCACCCGGGACTCGGACAACGACTCCGAGGCGAGCGGGTACTTCCAGGGCTGGGAGATATACTACCGCATTTACAATTCCGTCTCGGACCGCAGCGTCGATACGACGGCGATAGAGACGAAGATCGACGACGATCCCGCGAACGCCTGGAGCGAGGTTATAAATACGCGCAAATACAAGCGCATGACACTGATTCAGGGTTCTGATACGGCCTCGCTCCTTTCGGCCCCCCTCCTGAAAGGCACGTCGTCGGACCGGGCAGTCACGATCCGGCCGCTTACCCTTGCGTCGTACCCCGCGGAATTCACGGTAGACGGCGTTCAGATTACGGGATCCGGGGGCGCCGACTCCTTCGCGTGGCGATCGGTTACCGCGGTAAAGGCAAAGTCTTTCGATTACGACGAGATAGAAACCTCCGACGCGGACGTCAAGTACAATTCGTCCTACGGCACGGACGAGTGGTACCTCCAGGCCTACGTCTTCGCCTACGGATTCGATACCTCCTACAAGGCGCTCTACAGCGAGCCGAAGAGTCTCGGCTCCATTACGATAGCCCAATAGACCTTGACCTTTCCTTCGAGTTCAGGTATATTCGTTTTCCTGAGGGCGCTTAGCTCAGCTGGCAGAGCGTTTGGTTTACACCCAAAATGTCGGCGGTTCGATCCCGTCAGCGCCCATAAAGCCGTCACCATAGTGGCGGCTTTTTTGTTTTCTGCGGGGAACAATCTTGTCCGCGCGGGGTAAAAAGGATAGTATAGAACCATGAGCGAAAAGACCACAGAGGAGCGCCACGGGCTTACGAAGCTCATCGTGAAGGGCGCCCGCGAGCACAACCTCAAAAATATCGATATAGAGCTGCCCCGGGACAAACTCATCGTCATTTCGGGGCTTTCGGGCTCGGGAAAGAGCTCCCTGGCCTTCGATACGATCTTTGCCGAAGGCCAGAGGCGTTACGTCGAATCCCTTTCCGCCTACGCCCGGCAGTTCCTCGGCCGCATGGACAAGCCGGACATCGATTATATCGAAGGGCTTTCCCCGGCGATCTCGATCGAGCAAAAGACTACCCATAAAAACCCCCGGTCTACCGTCGGCACGGTCACCGAGATATACGACTATTACCGCCTACTTTACGCCCGGATCGGCCATGCCCATTGCCCACAATGCGGGAAGGAAATTCAGGAACAGTCGGTGGACCAGATCATCGGCACGATCCTGTCCTGGCCCGAGGGTACCAAGGTCCAGATTCTCGCCCCCGTGGTAAGGGGAAAGAAAGGCGAGCACCAGAAAATCATCGTCGACGCGCGAAACGCGGGGTACGCCCGGGCGAGGATAGACGGCCTTTTGGTGAGCCTGGAAGAGGACATAAAGCTCGACAAGCAAAAGAAGCACACCATTGAGCTGGTGATCGACCGGATCAAGCTCGGTTCGGAGGTACGGAAGCGCCTCGCCGAATCCGTGGAAACCGCCCTCGAGGGGTCGGGAGGAATTCTTCTCGCCATCCGCCAGGACGGGGACGGCCCGGAGTCCGAGGTGTTCTTCTCCCAGAAAAACGCCTGCCCGGACTGCGGCATTTCCATCCCGGAGCTTCAGCCCCGGCTTTTCTCCTTCAACAATCCCTTCGGGGCCTGTCCCGAATGCACAGGCCTCGGGGCAAAGCAGGAATTCGACCCCGACCTTATCGTGCCCGACCAGGACCTCTCCTTCGAGGACGGGGCACTCCTGCCGTACAATCCCGACGCCGCCTGGAACAGGAGCCGCTTCGACGCCCTCGCCAGGCATTTCGGCTTTTCCCTTTCGACGCCCTGGAAGGACCTCCCGAAGAAAACCCGGAGCCTGATCATGAACGGATCCGGGGAGGCGATAGACTTCGTGTACAAGAACAGGGAAGGGACGGGGCACTTCAAGTACCATCAGCCCTGGCCCGGCGTAATCGCGGACCTGAAGCGCCGCTACAACGAAACCTTCTCGGATTCCCAAAAGGAAAATTTCGAGCGCTACATGTCCGTCCGCGAATGCGAGGTCTGCCACGGGCACAGGCTCAAGGCGGAAGCCCTCGCGGTAACCGTCGGGGACGTGAACATTCACGACCTTTCCAGCAAGTCCGTCAGCGAGTCCATCTCCTTTTTCGAGCGGATCAAATTCACGGAAACCGAGGAAAAGATCGCCGAGCAGATCCTCAAGGAGATCAGGGCCCGCCTTTCGTTCATGCAGAACGTTGGCCTCGATTACCTGACCCTGGAGCGCAAGGCCTCGACCCTTTCGGGCGGCGAGGCCCAGCGGATCCGCCTCGCGACCCAGATCGGCTCGAGCCTCATCGGCGTGCTCTACATACTCGACGAGCCCTCCATCGGCCTTCACCAGAGGGATAACCAGCGGCTCATCGACACCCTGGTGTACCTCCGCGACCTGGGCAACACCCTCATCGTTGTCGAGCACGACGAGCAAACCCTCCGCACCGCGGACCATATCGTCGACCTGGGCCCCGGCGCGGGGGTTCACGGCGGGTATATCGTGGCCCAGGGAACCCCCGACGAGGTGATGAAGGTCAAGGAAAGCCTCACGGGGCAATACCTCGCGGGTACCCTGAAAATGGAGCGCCCCGAGGCACGTCGTTCGGGAAACGGCTCCTCGCTCCGCCTCGTCGGGGCCACGGAACACAACCTCAAGGACGTGGACATCGAGATTCCCCTGGGGGCCTTCACCTGCATTACCGGCGTTTCCGGCTCGGGGAAATCGACCCTGCTTTCGGACGTGCTGTATCCCGCGATCTCAAACCGGGTTTCCCGCACCTCGTACCCCGAGGGCGCCTACCGCGGGCTCGAGGGCGTCGAGGCCATCGACAAGGTCATCAATATCGACCAAAGCCCGATCGGACGTACCCCCCGGTCGAACCCCGCCACCTACGTCGGGGTCTTTACCGCGATCCGCGACCTCTTCTCGAGCCTCCCCGACGCGAAGGCCAGGGGCTACAAGCCCGGCCGTTTTTCCTTCAACGTGAAAGGCGGTCGCTGCGAGCACTGCCAGGGCGACGGCACGATCACCATCGAGATGAACTTCCTGCCCGACGTGTATATTTCCTGCGACGTATGCCACGGCAAACGGTTCAACCGCGAGACCCTCGAGGTTCGCTACAAGGGAAAGAACATCGCCGAGGTCCTCGACATGACGATCGAGGAAGCGGCGGAATTCTTCGCCCCCGTGCCGCAGATAGCGCGGAAACTGGACACGCTCCTATCGGTCGGCCTCGGCTACATAAAGCTGGGACAGTCGGCGCTCACCCTTTCGGGCGGCGAGGCCCAACGCGTGAAGCTCGCGAACGAACTCGCCAGGCGCTCGACGGGAAAGACCCTCTACATCCTTGACGAGCCCACCACGGGCCTGCATTTCGCCGACGTGAAGCAATTGATGACGGTAATACACCGCCTCCTCGACCAGGGCAACACCGTGGTCATGATCGAGCACAACCTGGACGTGATACTCCAGGCCGACCGGCTTATCGATCTCGGGCCCGAGGGGGGCATTCGGGGCGGCACGATAGTCGGCACGGGAACCCCCGAGGAACTCGCGCGGAACAAGAAATCCCATACGGGACATTACATCAAAGAAATGCTGGAACGCATGAAATGAGGCGGGGAGCGCGACTTCTCGCCGCGTTCCTTCTCGCGACCCTCGGCGCTCACGCGGGGGCCGAGGATCGAACCGTACAAATCGAGTCGGCCCGCTCCACGGAATATTCCGGCGCCACCGGGGAAAACGGCGACGAAACCGTCCGTTTCACCGGGGACGTCAGCATCCTCGTGACGGAAGGCTCGAGCGAATCGAGAATCTCCGCCGACGAGATCGTGTACGACAAGACTAAAGAAACCCTTTACGCCCGGGGCAACGTGCGTTTCGAGCGCAAGACCGGGGAAAAGGGAGGACAGACCTTCACCGGCGAAGCGCTCCTTTTCAATATCCGGGACCAGGAAGGGGAATTCCTCGAAGGCTCGATGACCCAGGATTCGGGCAAGACGAACGGCGATCCCTACATAGTGAACGCAGAAATATCGGGACGCGATTCCGGCGCCACCATGGCCTTCAAGAACGCGACGATCACCACCTGCGACGATCCCGATCCCCATTGGTATATCAAGGCCACCCGCATATGGCTCCTTCCGGGAAACGAAATGGCCCTGCTGAACGGCATATTCTTCATCGGGCCCATGCCGGTGCTTTACATCCCCGCCTTTTATTATCCCTCCGACGAGATGATCGTGAATCCCGTATTCGGCGTGAGGAACAGGGAAGGGGCCTTCGTCCAGACCACGACGTACCTTTTCGGACGGAAGCCGCTCGCGAAGGACGCAACCGGGGCGACCTCGTTCACCAACTTCATGCAAAGCGACACCCTCAAGGAGCAGGAACGGAACGGCCTCTTTCTCAAGAACCTGGAGACCGACGCGAAGGGCGGCACGTCGGATTACCTGAAACTGATGCTCGACGCGTACTCTTCCCTCGGCGCCATGGGCGGGCTGGAGGGCAGTTTCGCCCCGAAGGACTCTTACCTGAAATCCGTTTCCTTCTCCTCCCTCTTCGGCGTCTCGCGCACCCTTTACCCGCCCCTGGACGGCATCAATTACACGGCCTGGGAACCCGGGGGAACCCAGCATTGGGACTCGGGCTGGGCCTTCGGTTACGAGATCCCCTTCCGTTACCGCTTCGATTTCTCCGCGTCGATGGACAAGTCCCCCTTCAAGCTGAGCGTCAAGCTGCCCTTGATTTCCGATCCTTACTTCAAGAAGGACTTCATGGACCGCAGCGAGGACCTCAATTGGTTCAAATACCTTCTCAATCAGGAAGAACTCGCCCAAGGCTCCGGGCTCTCCGCGGAAACCTCCTATGCCTGGACATTGAACGGCTCCGTCACCCCGACCTTTTCGGTCCTCAAGCCTTGGGTAAACACGGCCTCGGTCAGCTCCCTCACGGGAACCGTCACCTTCAACTCAAAGACGAATACCGGTCTTTCCGGAATCGAGGCGAGCTATACGAGCGAGCGAACCTTCTTTTACCCGGAAGTTATTAAGCCCACGGTAAGCCTCGCCTTCGGGGGCACCCTTTTGTCGGGTGGCAAGTCCGTGGCGACTACGGCGAAGCCAACCTCTGCGCCGGCGGCGGCTAAGTCCGGGGACATCGAGAAGGCCGACACGGGCACTCTCCCGAACCCCTTCGACGCGGCGCCGGAAACCCCCGCGCCGTCGGTCGACGGAACCGGCCAGGCCGATAAGTCGCCCCCCGGCGACGGGGCGAACGAGGCGAAAGCGATCGATCGCGCCTTCCCGAAACTGGAGCTTAAAAACGGCGTCGCCGCATACGCGGGGGAAAGGTCCTGGTCGATCGACTGGAGCTTCAAGCCCTCGTGGCTGGAGGAGATCCGTTACGACACGACCGATTGGACGGAACCCTCGGACGTGGACTGGAACGAGTTCTCGTCGGTGTATAACCAGGCGAAAACGGCGGCGAAACTGAACGGGGCGTTCGCCGCGGGGAGCCTCTTCAAGGCATCCTCCAGCCTCGATTTTTCGTCGACCTACCAAAATCGCCCTTACGTTTCCGACTCCGTCGCCGAGACGACCCAAACCGCGAACAGGCTCGCCGATTATAAGGCCTCCGTATGGCTTCTTTCCTCCACCGACGCGGTCACCCTTTCCCCGTTCCCGAAACCTTCCGCGTTTTACCCGACCTCCCTTGCCTGGAACTTTACGGGAGACCTTTCAAAATCGGTTTTTACCGGCACGGTTGACGATCCCGAGTGGGAAACGAAGCAATTTCAATGGGATAGGGATTACGTGAGAACCCATAACACGAGCCTTACCGCCGGGGTCAGCCTGGCGGAGAACGTCCAAACCCTCAAACTCGTGAGCTCCCTCGACCCCTTGCTCCAGTCCTACGAGGGAGACCTGAGCCTTGCATGGGCGCCCCTGAGCGCGACCGGCGGCACCAAGCTCTACGAGAAGGAAAACGAGTCTAAACGATGGTTTTGGGATCCGCTGGACACCGCCGTCTCCCTCGCGTTGCCCTTATCGTCGTCCTTCAAGCAGGCCTATACCTACAATATCGAGGATGGGCACCCCGAAAGCCTCGTGTATACCCTCGCGGTCCCTTATGCGGCCGCTTCTTACGCGTTGAATTACGCCCTGCCGTACCGGCTCGAACCGGGCACGGGGTGGGTTGTCGACGGTACGGAAAAGAAATTCCTGCCGACATCCGCAAGCCTCACCCTCTCAAATACGGCGAAACCCTACAAGGGCGTTTCCTGGAAAAAACGGATAGCCGTCCAGTTTTCCCTCGCGTCAAACCTGAAATTCGACCTTCTCCGCGCGACGGACAGCTCGCTTGATTTCGCGCCGAACCTGACGTTCAAGATTTACGATTTTCTCGATTTGAGTTTTTCCACCGTGAGCCGGAACGACGTGATAGCCCGTTATTACCAGGAGTATCTGGACCTTCCCATCACGCTTCCGGGAGAAACGAATCCCTTCGCGGATCTCGCCGACTCCTTCGCCTTTTGGGACACGGCCACCCGCACGGAGTCCGGTTTCAAGCTGAAGAGCCTGTCCCTTAAGGCGACCCATTACCTTCACGACTGGACCGCAAGCCTCGATACGACCGTTCAGCCGGAATTGATCGATACGGGATCCCGGTATTATTACGATTTCAAGCCCATAATCACGTTCATGGTGCAGTGGAAGCCGATTTCGGACATAAAAACCACCGTAAAATCCGAAAAGGGGACATTTACCCTCAATACGTCAAGCTCGGATTCCGATTGACGGGGCCGAAGCCCCGCCTTGACGATCCGATTGAGTTCTATGTAAACTGTTCGAAAGAGGTGTTCTTGGAGCCAGGCTATACAATCGTCATAGACGATTCAGAGATTCTTTCAGCGCTTTGCGGCGCCAATGACCGGAATCTGCGGACTATCGAGGAATATCTGGGCGTCGCGGTCGTAACCCGCGGGAACGAACTGACGGTGGCGTCCGACGACGCGGAGACCTGCAGGAAATTCCAGGTCCTCATGGACCGTCTGACCGACAACCGGGAGGCGCTTTACGCCCATGACCGCATTTCGGCCATCCTCGGCAACCTGGAAACGGATATCCACGCGTTCCTCGACGAATCATTCATCCAAATTCCCCACGGTCTCCGGCGCGTATACCCGAAATCCCTCAAGCAGGCGGAGATGATCCGCCTCCTCGAGACGAGGCAACTAACATTCTGCCTTGGGCCCGCTGGAACCGGCAAGACCTATATCGCCGTCGCCGAAGCCCTGTCCCTCGTGCTTTCCCGCCACGTGCGCAAGGTGGTTCTCACCCGTCCGGTGGTCGAGGCGGGAGAAAGCCTCGGCTTCCTGCCGGGAGACCTGGAGCAAAAAATCAGCCCCTATCTTCGCCCATTGTATGACGCCATGGAATCCCTCGTTTCCCCGGAAACGGTCAGGAAAATGGAAGATTCACGCATGATCGAGATAGCGCCCCTGGCGTACATGCGAGGGCGAAGCCTCGACAATTGCGCGGTGATCCTCGACGAGGCCCAAAACACCACGAAAGAACAGATGAAAATGTTTCTCACAAGGCTGGGGGAGGGCTCCCGCGCGGTAATCACCGGGGACCCGACGCAGGTAGATTTGCCTTCCCGTTCGGAATCCGGGCTTTCCCACGCGGTGCGCGTGCTCTCCGGCATTCCCGATATCGGCATCGTTACCCTTGATAACCGGGACGTGGTAAGGAGCGCCCTCGTGAAAAAAATCGTACAGGCTTATGAACAACAAAACGACTGAACGCGGAACGTCCCGCCGACTGGGCGAGGCCTCCGAATTCCTGCGCGCGAACCGTTGGCAAATCGCCATCGTCCTGGTTACTTACGCCGTGCTCTGCGTCGCCACCTGGTTCGGCTTCCTCGAGTCCAACGGGTTCCGGCAGCTTTCCCTGGCGGATTTCGAGATCGGGAAAGTCGCGGACCGCGATATCGTGGCGACCCGGGAAATATCCTACGTCGACGAGGCGGCTACCCGCCTCAGGCGCGACGCGAAGCAAAAACTCGTCACCGCGGTCTTCCGTTACGACCGGCTCACCTCCGCGTCAATGCTTTCGGACTTTCCCTCCTTTACCGACAACGCCCAGGAAGCCCTCCGCGCGGCGCCCACGGCGGAACGGTTCGTCCTGGAAATGCAGCAGCAGTATCCGGGCTATTTCGACTCCAAGGTCATGCAGGCCCTTTACGCCCTGAAAGACCAGAACGCGGCGCTGCAGCTCGCGCGGACACTTTTCACCCAGATCGTCACGGAGGGAATCGCCGAATTGCCCGACGCGGGAATGGAGCAGTTCAACCGGACCAACGTTGAAGTGATACGCTGGAGAAACGACCGGCAGGAACGGTCGGAAATGCCGATCGAAGACCTTCTCACCATGGGAGAGGTACGCGCAAGGGTCGCCGAATACCTTACCCTGCAAAAGCGCGGGGCCGTGACCGCTGACTTGCTATCGGGCCTTATCATGCCGTTCCTGCGGGTAAACCTGATGTATCAGGCGGAAGAGAGCGAGTCCAAGCTCGAAACCGCCCTTAAGCAGGTACAGCCGGTTTTGGTGGTGATCCAGAAGGGCCAAAAGATCGTGAAGCGGGGCTTTATCGTCACCGAGGAACAATTTACCCAACTAAAGGCGCTGGCAGAGTCGGGCGTGCACCTGGACGCCCGGCAGTTCGCGGGAAGCATCCTGTTCCTCGCCTCCATTTTCGCCCTCGCGGTATACCTTTTAATGCCGGAACTTTCGGGCATTCACCTGGGACTGAGGAATATCGGGGTACTCGCGGTCATTTTCTCGGTCATGTACCTCCTGGCGCTCATCGCGAGCCGTTCGCGGGCCTTATCCGAGCCCTTCGATCTCGCGGTGATCCTCCCGGCTTCCATGCTCACCATGATGGCCACTGTCCTGATTCACCAGCGGGTCGCGGCGACCCTGTCCTTCCTCCTCACCCTGGCCGTGCTCTGCGCGACCTCGTTTTCCGTGGCGCCGTCCCTTTTCACGCTCTTTTCGGGTTTGGCCGGCGTGGCGGTAATCCGGGTCTCGGGAAAGAGGATCGACCTCGTGAAGTCCGCCTCCCTCCTTGCCCTGATAAACCCGGTAATCGTGGTAATCCTGTACCTGCTCGTCCCGACGGTTCCCCTTGAAATCACCCGTTCCCTTGCCTTCGCCGCGGTGAACGGATTCATGGGAGGAATCCTGGTACTCGGCTTCCTCCCGATCCTGGAATCGGTGCTGAATACCTCGACGAGCTTCAGGCTCATGGAATTTTCCGACCTCAATTCGCCCCTCATGAAGAAAATGCTCCTCTCGGTGTCGGGAACCTACAACCATTCGATAATGGTCGCCACCCTTTCGGAAAGCGCCTGCCGCGAGATAGGGGCGGACCCCCTCATCGCCCGCGTCGGGGCCTACTACCACGACATCGGCAAGATGGACCAGAGCGAGTACTTCGTGGAAAACCAGACCGATTACAACAAGCACCTCGACATCAACCCCAGGCTTTCTGCCACCGTCATCCGCAGCCACGTGAAGCAGGGTCTCGAGAAGGCCCGCCAAATGAGGCTTCCCAAGGAAGTCATCGACATCATCGCGGAGCACCACGGAAACAGCCTCATCTCGTACTTTTACAACGAGGCAAAAAAGCGCGAGGACAACGTGGATCCCGAAGACTTCACGTACCCGGGCAACCCGCCCACCTCGCGGGAATCCGCGGTAGTCATGCTCGCCGACGTGGTCGAGGCGGCCTGCCGCACCCTGGACAAGCCCTCGGTACCCCGGCTCGAGAAATTCATCGGCGAGCTGGTATCCCACAAGATCGAGACCCACCAGCTCGACAGTTCCGACCTGACCTTCAGGGAAATCGGTATCATCAAGAAAACCTTCGTGAATATACTTGCGGGATATTATCACTCCCGGATAGAATATCCCAACCAGAAAGATCCGGATTCCGTCGATACGGGAAGCAGGGAAGGCGTCCCGAAAGGAAAAAAGCATGAGTAACAAAATCGAGGTAGGCTGCGAGGAGGGGATGAATGACCCGTCGTGGATCGGGAACGTGGAGCCTTTCGCCCAGAAAGTGCTCGCCCGCCTCGATATTGACGGCTGGGAGCTTTCCGTTCTCCTCTGCGGCGACGAGTTCATCAGGAAGCTCAACGCCCAGTACCGCGACATAGACTCCGCCACCGACGTCCTGTCCTTCGAGCAGGGCGACGAGTATATCGACGACGACGACAATACCTGGCTCAACGCCGGGGATATCGTGATCAGCCTTCCGGCCCTCGCCCGGAACGTCGAGGATTTCTCCGTCGGGAAGAACGACGAGCTCAAGCGCCTCATCGTCCACGGAATTCTCCACCTAGACGGCATGGACCACGCGGACAATTCGCCGGAGCAGGAAATGCTCCAATTCCAGGAGCGGCTTCTCTCGGCCTTCGCGGGCGAGAGGGTCTGCGAGGACTGAGCGGATGGGATTGTTTTTCAAGAAAAGGCGGGGCGTCGAGCCGAAGGAACTCCTTGACGGGGCCATCGAGGAGAACCTGAACGAGGAAAAGCGCGACATGATCCAGGGTATCGTCGACCTCTCCGACACATCGGTCAAGGAAGTGATGATCCCCCGAATCGACGTGGATTTCCTTCCCGTGGACGTCTCTCCCCAGGACATGCTCCAGCGCGTTTCCGACAGCGGCCATTCCCGTTTTCCCGTATACCGCGAGTCCATCGACAACGTGGTGGGTATCCTTTACGTGAAGGACCTTCTCCGTCACGTCTCCAAGCTCGACTCGGTCGAGCTCGAGAGCATTATCCGAAAGCCATATTTCGTCCCCGAGTCCAAGCGCATCGACGCCCTCTTGAGGGAATTCAAGCGACGCCACGTGCATATCGCGATCGCCATCGACGAGTACGGCGGGGTATCCGGAATCGTATGCATGGAAGACATTATCGAGGAGATAGTCGGCGATATCCAGGACGAGTTCGACAACGAGCGGGAGGACGTGCTGCCCATCGGCGACGGGGTATGGCTCTGCGACGCGCGGGTGAACCTCGAGGACCTCTCGGAAATCCTTTCGGCGGAAATGCCCGGCGAGGAGTTCGACACCCTCGGGGGCTTCGTTTTCGACCTTTTCGGGAAAATCCCCGTAAAATACGAGAAAGCCTCCTGGCACGACATGGATTTCATCGTGCAGGACATGGACGGCCACCGCATCAATACCGTTAAAATCGTGGTTAAAAAGGAAGGCTGAAGCACCGTGACTCGAAAAGGCATCCCGGCGACACTTGCGTTGTTCTCCGTCCTGGCCGCGCTCCACGCGGACCCGGCTGCCCGCCTCGCGAGCGCGCGGGCGAGCCAGGACAGGGAGGATTGGTACTCCGCGATAGAGGCGTACCAGGAAGCCCTGCGGGAGAATCCCTCCTACGCCGACGCGTACCGGGGACTCGCGGAATGCTTTTACGCCCTAAACGAAGCGGACAAGGCCCTCACGGAAGTCGACAAGGCGATAGCCCTCCGGAAAAACGATACAGGCCTCGCTGACCTCAGGGCCTTCGTGCTCATAGCCCTGGGACGGCTCGACGAGGCCCGGACGGCCTTCCGTCAGGTGCTCCAGGCCGTGCCCAACGACGTGAACGCCCGGTTCGGCCTCGGGGAGATCGAGGTCGCCTCCGGGCGCATCGGCGCGGCCAACGCCGAATACGAAGAAGCCCTCAGGAGAAACCCGACCAACCGGAAAGCCCTGCTTTCCCTCGCCCTCGTCAGTCGCGAGGCGGGCAACACGACCCTCGCGCGGGACTATGCCGACCGGGCCCTCAGATATTACAGCGACGACCCCCAAGCCTATTATATCTCCGCCTGGCTTTCCGCCGCGGAGGGTAACGGGGCGGCCGCCGAAAAGGCCGCGAGAAGCGCCCTCGCGCTGAATCCCGCCTACGACGACGCCCTGGCCCTCCTGGCCACCGTGCTCTACGCGAAGGACCGTTTCCCCGAGGTAATCGCGGCGTGCGACGCGAGGATCGCCGCGGACCGGAACGCGAGCGGCGCCTGGTACCTACGGGCCCTCTGCCTCGAGAGGACGGGCAAGACCCAGGAAGCCCTTTCGTCGGCCCTTACCGGGCTCGGGATCGACCCGGGAGACGAGGTGCTGCGCGCCCTATACGAAGACATACTCCTGCGCAATTACGACGTCGAAAGCCCGCTTCGGGTACCCGCGTCGGCCTGGCACGCGACGAAGGCCGCCGAATTCCAGCGCAAGAATTTTTCCGACCAGGCGCTGTTCGAATACCGGCGCGCCCTCTCGCTGAACCCTTACGACGTGGACTCCCGGCAATCTTACGCGAAGCTCCTTCTCACCCGCGGCTATCCCGCGGCCTATCTCGGCCAGCTCGAGTTCATCCAGTCCCTCGGGAAGGGGAGCGTCTCGGTAAACGATTCCGTCGAGGCGTACCGGAAGCTTCTTTCATCCTCCGTCGCGGCGAAATGGAGCGTCGACCCCCTGTACCTCGACAAGGCCGCCACGAAGATAGGCATATTCTGGCTCGAGGGCTCGCTGCCCTCGCTCCATCCCGCGGGCGAACGGATCACCGCGGGCCTACTGGCGGAATCTTTCGCTTCCGAGCCGAGGTTCGAGGTGACCGCGGCAACGCGGACCGTCTCCAGCTATTCCGAGGCCTTCAGGCAGTCCCGAACCTCCGGCCAGGACTATTTCGCTATCCTCTCCTACGCGGAGGGCGAGCGGGACCTGAAGATAGAAGTGGACCTCTACGTATCCTCGACGGGTTCGCAGGCGAAAACCTTCGGCGTGTACAGGACGGGCAACGACCGCTACGCGAACGCCCTGCGCCGGCTCGTCCAGACGATCTCCTCGTCCATGCCGGTTCGGGGGAAGCTGCTGCAGCGCTATCAGGGCGACGGGGTGATTAACCTCGGAAAGTCCGACGGCATCGCCGCGGGGGCCTCGTTCGACATACTGCGCCCGGGAACGGTGAAGTACGCCGACGAGGGTATCGGGCTGAAATACGAAAAGTCAGAGGTACTCGGCACCTTCAGGGTCGGGACCGTGGAAGGCGAGATCGCCCAGGGCAGCGTGGCGAGGTCAGGCTTTTTCGACAGGATAAACCCCGGGGATTCGGTAATCCTCCAGCCCGCCGACCCGGCCAATGCCGGAGCGGCCGCGACGGAACCGGCGCGGGCCACGCCCCCGCTTCTCGACCTCCTGAGAAAGCTTCGTTAATCGATCGATTATCTGGTCCCGGTATCCGTAAGCGCCGCGAGGGCGTATTGAATCCACTCGCCGGCCTGGTTTGCGTAGGCGTCCCGGGCGAGAAGGAATTCGAGCAGGGCGTCATCGTATTTTCCCGCGAAATAAAGCGCCTCTCCCTTGTAAAAATGCGCCCGGGCCGCGGCTTCCTCGCCCCGTCTCAGGGAAAGGTAATCGTCGAGGGCGGTCAGTGTGTCGGGACCGAAGCCCGCCGCGACGATCTTTCGGAGGGCGTAGTCGTCGCCTCCCGCGCCCCTGTCCTCGGTGTCGGAACGGAAGAGGTACGCCTGGCGCTCGTTTAGGGGCCTCGCGGACGCCGTCGCCGTCAAACGGGCGATTTTCGTTTCCGTCGCCTTCGAGAACCGTACCGCCGGGCGTTCCGGCTCGCGGGAGGGATTGAGGTAGGGAAGGGGCATCGGCCTCAGCGGGAGGATCGAGGCGCGCTGGATCAGGGCGAGTTCGGAGGGTATCTCCACGGAGGTCCCGTTGGTGTTCTTACCGGGGGCGAAGGTTACCTCGCCCGCGTGAACGGAGTCCTCGTCGAGGAGCGCGTAGTAGTAGGGAACGCCCGGCACCGGATAGTCGGTAAACGAGGCGCCGGTATCCGAAAAGGCCGAGACAAGCACCGCGGGCAAGAGGCTCGAAAAGGCCGTGAAGGGTTCGGTCGAGCGATACAGCACGAGATTCTTGCCCTGGACCGATTCGGACCAGGAGATGACGACCGCGTCGTTGCGGACCCGGGCGGCAAAGCCGTCGATGCCGGCGGGACCGGCTTTTTCGGGAGCCTCCAGGGAAACGGCCATAATCAGGGAATTGCTCGCGGGGAGGAAGAAATCGTAGCGGGTACCGTCCCCGTCCACGGATATGACCGCGTACCAATAGCGGACGCCGGGCTCGACGTCGGTATCGACGAATTCGGTCACGTTCCAGGGAACGGAGCCGAGTTTTCGCGCGGAAGACTCGTTCGCGACCGTAATGGGCGCGTCGCCCCTCAATATCTCGCTGATGCCCGTCACGTCGGGAGCCTGGGCCCATGTAAGGGTTACGGAGCCGTCGGAAACCTTCGCGGCGAGGGAGGACACGACCGGGGCGGGAGGGACCCCGCCGCCGGAAAATCCGGAGTCTGCTTCTTGCGGGTACAGGCCCAACAGGGGAAGGAAAACTAGCGCCAGGGCGCGCGAAGCGATCGTGGGTTTCATGCGGGTTCCTCGTTTTTTAATTTTCGCAGTTTATCGATGATTTGACAAGACAATTCGTTTCCCGTATGCTAGGCTATGTTTGTTTCCGTCATGCTGGACCCGGGCGGCGAGGAATCGGCGAGAATGCTCGCCGACGTGCTCGCGACCTGGGGCTTCGACAAGGTACAGAGGGCTTGCTGGGAATCGGCCACCGTGGCGGAATCCTCGCTGGTTCAGATCAAGCAGGAAATCGACCGCGTAACCGATTATTACGATACCGTTCGGCTGTATCAGTATCCGGTCGAAGGCGTGCTCGCGATCACCGTCCTTTCGAAGAAAAAATGGAAGCGTATCCTCGTACGCCCCCCGGCGGGTACCGGAAAGCCGCGACAACGATAAAATTAGGAGCATTACATGATACTCTCCGAGTTCAAGACCCCTATCAACGAGGTGAAAAACCAAGTTGAGGAAATCTGGGGGCGTCTTTGACCCGGCCGCGATTAAGGCCAAGATAACCGAGAAAGAGGAATTTTCCGGGTCCCCGGGCTTCTGGAACGACACGAAAAAAGCCGAAAAGACCATGAGCGAGCTTCGCGCGCTGAAGGGTCGCATCGACCCATGGGAGAAGCTTCGGGCGGAAATCGGCGACCTCGAGGCCCTTTTCGAGCTCGCCGACGAGGCGGGCGACGAATCCATGGTCGGGGAAATAGAGACCCATTACAAGGCAATCGTCGAGCGGTTCGAAAAGCTCAACATCCTGAACCTTCTCTCCGACGAGGTCGACCGAAACGGCGCCTTCCTCGAGATACACGCGGGTGCCGGCGGTACCGAAGCCTGCGATTGGGCTTCCATGCTTTCCCGCATGTACCTTCGCTGGGCCGAGCGCCGAGGGTTCAAGGTCGAGACGGTCGACCTCCTGGAAGCCGACGGGGGCATCAAGTCCGTTACGTACCAAATTTCCGGCGATTTCGCCTTCGGTTACCTGAAGGCCGAATCGGGCATCCACCGCCTCGTGCGCATCAGCCCCTTCGACGCCAACGCGCGCCGCCATACCTCCTTCACCTCGGTCCACGCGTTCCCCATCCTGGACGACACCATCGAGGTCGACATCCGGCCCGAGGATTTGCGGGTGGATACCTACCGCGCGGGCGGCGCGGGCGGGCAGCACGTCAACAAGACCGACTCGGCGGTCCGGTTCACCCACCTGCCGACGGGCATCGTGGTTGCCTGCCAGTCCGAGCGGAGCCAGATCCTGAACCGACAGCTCGCCATGAACGTGCTCCGCGCGCGGCTCTACGAGTACTACAAGGAAAAGAAGGAACAGGAAAACCAGAAGTTCGCGGCGGAAAAAAAGGATATATCCTGGGGAAACCAGATCCGTTCCTACGTGTTCCAGCCCTATACGATGGTCAAGGACCACCGGACGAAGCACGAAACGGGGAATATCCAGGCCGTCATGGACGGTGACCTGGATCCCTTCATGGAAGCGTGGCTCAACAGCAAATGGAAAGGACTTCCCCTTGACGGGGACGACGGGGACTTATGATCCTGGTGCTCTGCCGCTCGGAACTATTTTTCGAGACCCTGAAATCCTTCGCGGCCGGGGAAAGCCTGACGCGATTCCCCGGCGACGACCTTCAAGCCTTCGCCGCAGAGATCGCGGATAAAAAACCGGAAATAGTCGTGTACGATCCCTCGTATTTCGTCGATCCGGCCCCCTTCCGGCTCGTTTCCCCCTCCACGCGGTTCGTCGTGACCGCGGACCCGGGCGACGAGGGGAGGGTAGGCGAGGCGCTCCGCTACGGAGCCGTCGCGTCCCTCGGCAAGCCGCTCGTGGCGGGGGAAGCGACGACGGTATTCGCCCTTGCGCGCTAAGCCCGGCCGGCTCGCGATTCGGGCGCTCCTCGCCCTCGCCTGCGCGGCTTCGACCCTCGGAGCCTGGGGCGCCGACGCCGCGTCCGGGACCGATTCATGGGTTCTCGCCGCGTCGAAATTCGACGCACCTTCGCTTCCCGAAATATATTCGAGTTATCCCGAAGCCCTGCCCCTCATGGTCATCCAGGGACTCTCGGGCGGCTTCGTGCGCCGCCTGCCCCCGGAGGAACGGGCCGAGCGCGCCCTCGCGGATTACCGGGACGGCCTCGAGGCCCTGGTGAAGGAACGGGAAGACCTGATTCTCGCCCGGGACCGCCTCCTTTTCGACCCCGCGTCCCCCGTCGTTACCTCGCGAAAGCAACGGGAGGCCGACGCGAAAATCCGGGCGAAGGAAAAGGAAATCGCCCTCTACCAAAAGAAGGGGGCGACGGTTCCTGCCCGATCGGCGAAGGTACAAGCCTCTAGTGCCGACGGGGAAAACGACGTTCGCGTTACCCTCTGGGAATCCGGAAAAAAGCTTTCGGCCCTGAAGCCCGGCGCCACGGCCAGGGAAATTAAAGACTCAGGCGCGGACGGTTTCCTTTGGGGTTCCCTCGAGGACGTCGCGGGCTATCTCGTGGTCTCCATGGGCATCGCGACCGGTTTCGGGGGCGATACCCCCGTCGAGGCGGTCGCCGCCGGCCCTTACGAGGACCTGGACCTTATAGTCGCTTCCCTCGTCGCTTCCGTCAGGACGACCCTTTCGTACCTGGAACCGGTTACCCTGCGGTTCGAGACCTCGCCTCCCGAGGCAAGCGTATACGTGGACGGCAGCCGCCTCCCGCCCGGAACGGACCGTCTGGTGGTGCCCTCGGGCGCCCATGACATAGTCGCCTCGGCCGAGGGTTTCGCCCCGCCGGCGAAAAGCGGCGACTTTTCGGGTTCGCCCGCCTTTCTCGTATCGGTGACCCTCGAGAGGGAAACGGCGACGGCGATCGCCTTTTCGACCTCCGTGACGGGTTCCCTCGTATATCTCGAGACGCGCTACATCGGCGAAGCCCCGGTCGAAACCGCCATTCCCCCGAGGATTACCCTCGGCCAGGCGGTAACCGGCGACGTCCCGACCTGGTTTTATATCGATCCGTCCGAAGGGGCGGAATCCTGGGCCGTGGAGACCGAAACCGTCAAGACGAAAACGAGAATAGACACCCAGCGTTCGATTCTCTACTGGTCCCTGGGTGCCCTTTACATTTCGCTGCCCGCTTCCATGTTCACATACGCCGTCTTTCAGGATAAACTGAGGGCGTACAACGCCGGGTACCTTCCCTACGAACAGGCGACGGTGGACGACATAAACGGGTGGATGAGGGCGTCCCAGGCGACCCAGGCGCTGAGCATCGGCCTCGGCATCAACTACGCGATTCAATTGGCGCGTTATTTTTTAGCGGCGGAACGCGCGCTCCCCAAGAAGGCGCGTCCCGGGCGGCAATAAGGACGGAACATGGCAAAGCGATCCCTCGCCGAGGGCCTCAAGCGGCTTTTCGGCATGCATTCGATATTGGACGAGGATTTCTTCGACGATCTCGCCGACGGGCTTATCGAGGGAGACCTCGGCCCCAAGACGGCCTTCGACCTCGCCGAAGCCCTTCGCGACCGCTGCAGGAAGGAAGGCATCGCCGACCGCGCGGCGATTACGGCGGCCCTCGAGGATATGCTCTCCCCCTGGGTCCTCGAATACCGGTTCGAGCCGCCGAAGGACAAGGTATCCGTGGCGCTCATGCTGGGCGTCAACGGGGCCGGCAAGACCAC
>QKCE01000008.1 GCA_003245785.1 Spirochaetales bacterium
GCCTGCGGGTCACCGCCATCGAGCTGATGCTGGCGTGCCATCCCCACGACTGCACGTCCTGCGTCGCCTACCTGAATTGCGAGCTGCAGGCGATGATGCAGTACCTGGGCGCGGCCCATTCCAGGCTTCGGGATATCAAGAAGAAGAACGTCGCCCTCAATAACAGGAATCCCCTCATCATCCGCGAGATGGAGCGTTGCATCCAGTGCGGCCGCTGCGTGCGGGCCTGCGACGAGCTCCGCGACGTGGGCATCCTCGACTACCTGAAGAAGGACGGTGAAACCTATATCGGGACCCCGGGCGACAAGGCCCTGAAGGAATCGGACTGCCGGTTCTGCGGCGCCTGCGTCGCCGTCTGCCCCACCGGCGCCCTCCGCATGGACGTCGAGTGGAAGACCGCCGTGATCCCCTGCCAGACCGCCTGTCCCGCGGAAATCGACATTCCCCGGTACATACGGCTCGTCAAGGAAGGGAAGTACGGCGAGGCGACCGCGGTCGTCCGCGAGAAGGCGCCGTTCCCCCTGACCCTGGGCTACGTCTGCAGCAACCTCTGCGAGCGCGAATGCCGCCGCAAGGAGCTGAACCAGGCGATCTCCATCCGCGAGCTGAAGAAGTTCGCCGCGGAGAACGACCATGACCAGCTCTGGAAGAAAAACCACAAGGTGAAGCCCTCCACCGGCAAGAAGGTCGCCATAGTGGGAAGCGGCATTACCGGCATGACCGCCGCCTATTACCTTTCCACCCTGGGCCACAAGGTCACGGTCTTCGAGCGCCTCTCCGTGCCCGGCGGCATGATGACCTCGGGCATTCCCGAATACCGCCTCCCCCGGGAAATCGTCCACGCGGAGATCGACGCGATCCGCGAGAACGGCGTCGAGATCGTCACCTCCAGCGACGTGACGGGCGTCGAGTCCCTTTTCGAAAAGTCCTTCGACGCGGTCCTCGTCGCGACGGGCGCGCCGGTCGGCAAGAAGATCCCGCTCCCCGGCGCCGAACTCAAGAACGTGTACGCCGCCCTGGACATCCTCCGAGGCGCCTCCCTGGGGCAGGACATCGCCCTCGGGAAGAACGTGACCGTCCTCGGGGGCGGCAACGTGGCCTTCGACGCGGCCCGCGTCTGCGTGCGCCTGGGCGCGGAAAAGGTAAACCTCCTCTGCCTCGAGGCCGAGGGAAAGATGCTCGCCGACCCGGAGGAAATCCACCAGGGCAAGGAAGAGGGCATCGAGATCCACAATTCCAAGTCGACCCTGTCCCTGGAAACCGACGGCAACCTGGTGACCGGCGTCAAGTGCATAGACGTGGAAAGCTTCTCCTTCGCGCCCGGCGGAAAGCTCGAGCTCAAGACGAGGGCGGGTTCCGAGCGGGTCATTCCCTCGGATACCGTGGTCTTCGCCGTGGGCCAGAAAACGGACCTCGTCGCGGGCTTCGGCGTGGAGCTCACGCCCTTCGGTTACGTGAAGGTAAAGGAGAAATCCTCCGCCGCGAGCAGGCCGGGCGTCTTCGCCGCCGGCGACGCGGTGACCGGGACCCGCTTCCTCATCGAGGGCGTGGCGGGCGGACGGCGCGCCGCGTCCGAGATCGACAGGTATCTCGGCGGCGACGGCGTGATCGAAGAGAAGCTGGGGCCCGAATGGGTTCCCGAGGGGAAGATCGGGAAGGTCCCGGGCTTCTCCGGCTTCGAGCGGAAATTCGTCACCGTGAAAAGCCCGGCGGAACGGCTCTCCGGTTTCGGCGGAATCTGCCTGACCTTCGACCGGGATCAGGCCTTTGACGAAGCGAAGAGGTGCCTCCAGTGCGACCTGCGGGCAACGGTCACCAAAAACAAACTTTGGACGGAGTTCATAAAGAAATGATCGACTGCGAAAAAGAACGAACCGTATTCCCCGCCGCGGCGGAGATACTCGAAAAGGCGGAAGGCGTATGCCCCGTCGAGTGGGCGGGTAACATAGCGAGCCTTGCCGCGTCGGAATCCTGCGGGCGATGCGTCATGTGCCGCGAGGGTACCCTGCAGTTAAGCGCCGTCATCGGCGACCTCATGACCGGAAAGGGCGAGTCGGACGACGCGGAACTGATACTGGACATTTGCTCCGCCATCGAGGAAACCGCCAGCTGCGACCAGGCGCGGGACGCCGCGAAACTTATCCGCCTTTCCCTGGAGACCCACCGGGAAGAATGGGACAACCACCGCCGCAAGCGCTGCGCCGCCCTCAAGTGCAAGGCCTACACTACCGTGGCGATCGACCCGGAAACCTGCGTCGGCTGCGGCGCCTGCGTCGCGGCCTGCCCCGAAGGGGCAATCGCGGGACAGTCGGATTTCATTCACGTCGTGAACGCCGATCGCTGCACGCGCTGCGGCGCCTGCCTCGCCTCCTGCCCCCACGGTTCGATCGCCGTCTACGGCGCGGCGTTGCCGAAGCTGCCGGAAGAACCGGTTCCCGTCGGATCCTTCGCCGCCTCTGCTGGCCGGAGGAGAAGGCGCGACCGGGCCTAAACCGAGTCTCACGAGGTTCCCGTTCCCCGCCCGAGGGGAACGGGGTAGACCTTTCCCCTTTATTGCCGATCGCCCCACCGTCATCGGCGGTTTTCCCGTGCCCGCGGCGCCGGACGCCGCGCGAAAATGTAGCTTTCTGTTGCGGCCATATACAATAATGATCGTTGTGGTACCTCAAAATTCGGCGGTATGATTTTCTTAGATTTTTTGACGTCAGAAAATCGCCATTTACGAAAGAGAGGTTGCACATGAAACGCAGGGTAAAAAGTTTCCTTGTTTCGGCTGGCTTCGCGCTTTCACTGATTTTCTCGCTTCAACTGGCTGGCTGTCTTTCTCCCACGATTGATACCGCAAACCTGGACGCGGTATCCAGGGCGGTAACGAAATCCGACATAACCGACGATACCGCGACGACGACGTACACGGGCACGCTCACGTCCTATACGCGCCGCTCGGACGAAATGTCCATCGGCATCTTCATCGCCGACGGGGTTTTCGACGCGGCCCGATCCTTGCTCACCGAATTGTCCTCCGACGTGTCCGCGCTGAAACTCAATTTCACCGAGACGGGGGCGAAGTTCAACAGCCTGTTCGCGACGGGCGCCGATTCGGTCGTGAGCGTCACCGGTAAAATTTCCGTGACCGACGACAGCGACGGAATCCTCAGCTCCGACTTTACCGGGGCGGGCACGCAGATCGTGGCCGCCGATTACGCGAAGGTCACGGTCGACAATATGCGAATCGACACGACGGGCTTCCTGCGCGACGCCTTCATCGCCGACAGCCACGGGCAGATCCTCATCAATAAATCCAAGGTCACCGTAATGGGGAACGATCCCCTGACGAACGCGTGGGACGGGTACGTGAACAGCGCCGACCAGAGCATCATGATGTCGCCTCCCTGGGTTCTCGGCATTCAGGGCGGCGCGCGCCTGGCGAACATGCTGGGCGACAACGCCACCATTTCGGCGATCGACTCGGAACTCGTCGCCGGCGCGTGGGCGGTCCTTTCCACCGACGCGGGCAGCAACGCCGTTATCAACGTCCTGGATTCGACCCTCGAGATCCTTCCCGCCTCCAGGGGCGGCATGACCGCCGGGCCTTATCCCTACGCCGCGAGATTCGGCTCGGGATACGGTACCTACGCCATCGGCAACCCGACGGAGAATTTCTACGGCGCCACGATCAAGGGAACGACCTATGCCACGATCGTCACCGGCGGCACGGTGAACTGCATGTCCTCCAAGGGCACGGTCACCCTGACGGACGCCGAAGGCGGCGCGATCGGCACGTACAAGGGAAAGAAGAAGCCGACGACGATCGATTCGGTATTCGGCTTCATGAGCCACAATACCGCCGAGGTGAACCTCTCGGACGGCACCGTCGTGAACGCCCAGGACGCGGTGTTCCTGTACAAGGCCGGGGACGCGGTATACAACGTGGACGACTCCTGCCTGACGAGCGGTACCAACGTGCTGCTACAGATGATCGACAACGACGACTCCACGGTCGGCGTGAACATGGCAGGGGAGCACATGCCCGAGTTCAACACGGAGTTCTTCGAGGCGGCGGGCTGGCCCGGCAGCGACAACGGCGACGTGACGGACCCGAGCACCGCCTCGGCCGGCCCCTTCGGGCCCGCGACTTCCAACACCGTGGCGTTCAACCTGACCAACGGCGACTACGTCGGCGACATTTGGAACGGGACCGGGTACTTCACGCAAATGCCAGACGTCCTAACCGTGACCGTCGGGTCGGGCGCTTCCCTGAAGGGCGCGATCTCCCTCTCGGAGGTCATGCACGTGAACGAGAACGGCGACCAGAATACCTATTTCACGATCAACGAGTACTACTATCTGGGACACGTCGCGAATCGGCCCTACTACAACGGATTCAGCGAGCTTTCCGTCGAGGTGACCGACGGCGCCGTCTGGACCGTTACCGGTACCTGCTACCTTACCGGCCTGGCCTGGTCGGGCGGGAAGATCGTCGCGCCCAAGGGAAAGACCCTGAGCATGACGGTCGACGGCGTGGCGACGGTCCCCGAGGCGGGACAAAGCTATGCCGGAGAAATAGTCCTTACCGTCGACTGAAAACCGACGGGATCAATAGATTGCTGACGCACTAAATCGCCCGGGGCCCCGCTTTCCGAACGAAGCGGGGCCCCGTCGTCTTTACGGCTGACGCATTCCGAACACGAGATTCTTCACGATTTGCCGGTCGTCTCCCGCCCTCCAGACGAGGCCGAGATACGTGAGGGGGGAGTCCGGTATCCCGATCATGCAAATATCCTTGTTGTTCTCCAGGCGGATATTGTGGTCGAGCAGGGCGATGCCCAGGCCCGCCTCGACGCAGAGCATCAGGCTTTCGAGGGAACTGAGCTTCCTCGCGACGCGGGGCTCGAATCCGGCGTTCCTGCATTCCTCGATGAAGAAGCCGTATCCCCGGGGGGACTCCTCCGGGGATATTACCACGAAGCTTTCGCCCCTGAGATCGACCAGCCGAAGGTCCTCTTGCCGGGACAGGGGATTATTGCGGTTAATGGCGATCACGCCGCCGCCCCGGGTAAACAGCGCGTCGTAAATGAAATCCGGGTTGTCGATAACGTCGAAGCTCAGGGTGATGACCGCGTCGTAGCACCCCGAGGCGAGGCCGTCCCTGAGGCGGCTGAAGCCGGCCCGTTCGAGGATAAGCTCGATGTTCGGAAACCGTTCCTCGAACCGGGCGAGCCGTTCGAGCAACTCGGGGCACAGTTCCTGTCCCTCGAGCATGCCGATGGCGAGCCTTCCGTTTTCTCCCCGGCACAGCGCCCGGGCCTGCTCGAAGGCGGTCTCCATCCGTTGGGGCATTCCGTCGAGTCGTTCGTAAAGGAGCTTGCCCGCTTCCGTCAGGTTCACGGACCTTTTCGACCGGATAAATAACTGCACGCCTATCTCGTCTTCCATTTGGGCGATATGCTTACTCAGGTTCGGTTGCGCGATGAAGAGTTTTTCCGAGGCCTGGGTGAAGTTGAGGGTGCGCGCCAAT
>QKCE01000246.1 GCA_003245785.1 Spirochaetales bacterium
GGCGCTCATGCTCTGGTGGTTTTCCCAGGCTTCGGGGATCATCATCATCACCGATTCGGGAAGGCTCCGGCCGCCCATGAGGAGGGTTTCCAAGGCGTTGTCGAAGGCGCCCGAGTCCGAAAGGTCGGGCTCGATGACCGGGAAGGCGCGCTGGAGCTCGTCGCCGAAGAGCGCGCTCTTGAGGGTGCCCTGGCGGGAGAACATCTTGTTCTTGTTTCCCCGGAGGGTGTTGATCTCGCCGTTATGGGCCATGAAGCGGAGGGGCTGCGCCCGGTCCCAGGAGGGGAAGGTATTCGTGGAGAACCGGGAGTGCACCATCGCCAGGTGGGAGGTGTAGTCCGGGTCCGTCAGGTCGGGGTAATAGTCGAAGAGCTGCTCGGGGGCGAGCATGCCCTTGTATACCATGACGCGGCAGGAAAGGCTCGACACGTAGAAGTGCGAGTCCCCGTCGTGCTCCTTGCCGCGGAGGGCATGGGTGGCTTCCTTGCGGATGACGTAGAGCTTGCGGTCGAAGGCCTCGGGGGAAAGCCCTTCGGAACCGACGCCGACGAAGAGCATTTCCATCGCCGGCTCGCTCGCCTTGGCGGTGGGGCCGAGGCTCGCGTTGTTCACGGGAACCTTTCTCCAGCCGAGCAGCTTCTGCCCGGCCGCGGCGACGGTTTTCTCGACCGTGGCCTTGCAGGCGGCGCGGTCCGCGTCCTTCCGGGGAAGGAACACGATGCCCGCGGCGAAAGAACCCTCGGCGGGCAGGTCCAGCCCCGAGTCGCGCTTGGCGACCTTCGCCAGGAATTCGTAGGGCAGCGCGGTCAGCATGCCCGCGCCGTCTCCGGTATTTACTTCGGCTCCGCGGGCGCCGCGATGGTCCATGCGGCACAGGATATGGCCCGCGTCCTCGATTATGGAATGGTTCCGTTTTCCCTTGATATTGGCGATGAATCCGACGCCGCAGTTTTCTTTTTCATTGGCCGGATCATAAAGCCCGTATCGACCGGGACGTTTCACATAAGGCATCTTTGTCTCCTCGACCTCGACTACAGTTTCAGTACAGTTCTTGCAGTCTAGCTTTACTATTCTACGGTATCTAGACTTTGTACCAAACCGGCCTCTTTTGTCCAGTATCAGGGAGCCAATTCATGCCATTTTTCTGAATATTTATACAGGAAACCCGATATTCCTGCATGAATATCGGGTTTCGTGCAAAAAAGCTCGTATTTACGATTTCTTCACCGGCCGGGCCTCAATATATCCGCGCCAGCCCTCAGGAGCAAGCTGGAATCGGGGAGCCGCCTCGGGGTCCCATTCCCAGCCGTGAAGCCTCGGGTCGTAGCGGTCGATTTTCTCCGTGACGATCCCGATTTCCGACTCGAAGTCCTCGTCGTCGTAGGGTTCCCCCTGAAAGGTCATGTAAGTCGCCGGCGGCAGGTCGATAAGCTCGTATCCTTCGGGTATCGGGAGGGAAAAATCCGCGGGGAGTTCCACCCCCAGCACGTACCGCGAGGTGCCCTCGCGCCTGAGCGCGGCGGGTAGCCAAAATCCCGCCGGCTCGTACGCCGCTTCCTTCACGCTGGAAAGGACGCCCCACACGTCGCAGCCCGCTTCCTCGCAATAGGCGAAATACTCTTCCGCTTTGGCTCCGCGCTTCAGGAGAAGCTTTCTCGCCGGCCGCTCGATTACCTGGGTGAAGATCGCCCTCGTTCCGTTTTCGTCCATCCTTTTCTCTCCTTCGGGACCCGCGTTTCCGGATCCCCCCTTTCGGCGTTTCGGGGAAACCGGATAGGGCATGAAAAGCCCTATCGGTACGGGTCTTTGGCGGTACGCCGACGGCGACAGGCCGAATTCCCGGGAAAAGGAACGGGTGAAGCCTTCGTGGGAACCGAAGGTGAAATCCAGGGCGATGTCGAGGACCCGCGACGTACCGTCCCGAAGGAGAAGCGCCGCCCGCGACAGGCGCAGGGAGCGGATATACTCGAACGGGGCCTTGCCGGTCCTCTCCGCGAAGAGGCGCTGGGCATGCCACGGGGAATACCGGGCCGCCCGGGCAAGGTCCGCGAGGGTGATTTCCCCGCGCAGGTGGGTTTCGATGTATTCCTGCATCCGGCGCACGGCCTCAATGCCCGCGATTTCGGTTTCTTCCCGAACCATTTCCTTCCCTCCGGGACGACTATACCCCGGCGCGGGAAGCGCCGGCTTGACCTCCCGTGCGAATCGGCGGGAGAGGGCTTTTATCGCCTCCGTAGCGGGGCGTCGAAGACGAAGCCGCCGAGGAGGCCCTCGCGGACGAGGAAGAACGACGGGACGGGCTCGGTGGAGGAGGCGTCGAGCTCGATGACGGCGAAGCTCGGTTCCGACTCCCCCCGGGGCCGGGCGGGACTCCCGGGATTGAGGGCCAGGATGTGGGTGAAGGTTTCCGCGAAGGGAATATGGGTATGGCCGAAGGCGGCGATATCGCATTTCATCGCGTGGGCGGAATCGACGAGCATCTCCAGGCTCACGTCCACGGAATAGCGGTGCCCGTGGGTAAGGAGAATCGAATAGCCCGAGGCGTGGACGATCTGGCGGGAGGGGACGATCAGGGTGCACCCCGGGGCCTCGCGGGGGTGCTCGGGGTCGCCGGATGCGCCGAGGCGGACCCGGTATTGGTCGCCGTCGCCGTTGCCCGCGACGAAGGCCACCACCGGGGGCAGCGCGTCTTTCAGGCGGTCCGAGTCATGGGCGTTCTCGATGTATTCCACCACGTCCCACATGCCGTCCCCCGCGAAGAGTAGGGCGTCGCAAGCCGGGCCGTATTCGCGGATGATCGCCTCGAACAGGGAATAGTGGCCGTGGGAATCGGATACGACCAGGATGCGGGACGAGTCCGCCTCGGCGAGGGCCGTCACGCTCTCGGCCGAGCCGAGGAGCCCCGACTCGAGCTGGATGAGGGTATTCACGGCTCGCCTTCCCGCGGAATGTCGATAACCAAATGGTTCAGGGCCTTCAGGCCCGAGTCGGTGTCCACGAACTGGCTTATTTTCCAGTCCCGGGCAGCCACGGGGTTTCTCGCGGCCTTCCGGGCAAGCTCGAGAGCCGCCTCGAATTTGGCGGGAGGCAGGGCGTCTCCCGCGGGAAGCTCGGCGTACAGGGCTGCCGCGAGGAGGAGGAACGAAAGGTCCTTCCCGGATATCGCTTCCATGGGGGTACCGGTCTCGCCGGCCAGGATTTCGGAGGCGACGGGCACGTCGATGACGAGGGTCGAAACGGCCTCGACCGAGAGCACCTCGTCGGAGGGGAAAACGGAGACGATCGCGACGTCGGGCCGGGCTGACCGGAGGGATTCCAGGGCGCGGGCGGTCCTCTCGGGGGCCCCGACGGCGATTATCGCGGTCAGGGCGGAGTCCTCGACGACCTCCTTCACGGAGTCCGCGAAGAGCAGCATGCCCCCATCCCCGACGAGGCCGTATTCGTCCTCGAGGGCCGAGAAGGAGGCCTTGTCCGCGTAGGCCTCTCCCGCGAGAATCGCGACGTGACGGCCGTCGAGGGCGTGACGGGGTCGTTTCTTGGCGGTCGCGGAAGCCGCGGCGGAAGCCAGGGCGGGTTTGACGACGGCGGGATCGCCGCCGGAGGCGCCGCAGGAGGGCAAAAAGGCCGCGGCAAGCAGTACAAAGGGGATAATCGCGAGGCGCGACGGGGTCTTTTTCATCGGGAGTATCATAGCGGTTCGCGTACTCGTTGAAAAGGCGCGGGGAATCTGTTATGTTAAAAAAATGTTAATCGTCTCCATAATATTCGAGATAATCGGCGCCCTGGGCCTCCTCCTCTACGGGATGAAGCTCATGAGCGACGGAATTCAGAAAAGCGCCGGCGACAGCCTTCACCGCATCCTGAATTTCATGACCGGAAACCGGTTCGCGGCGGTCCTGACCGGGCTCGGAATTACCGCGATCATCCAGTCATCGAGCGCGACGACGGTCATGACCGTGTCGTTCGTGAACGCCGGGCTCCTGACCCTGACGCAGTCGATCGGCGTGATCTTCGGCGCGAATATCGGCACCACGATCACGGCCTGGATCGTTTCCCTCGTCGGGTTCAAGTTCAAGCTCGCGGTCATCGCCGTACCGGCCTTCGGCGTCGGGTATTTCCTCACCTTTTTCAGGAAACTGAAAAAGGAAGGCCTCGGCGAGGCCCTGATGGGCTTCGGGCTCCTGTTCCTGGGCCTGGAACTCCTCGCGAAGGCGATTCCCTCGGTGAGCGCCGACCAGGTGAGCTTCGTCGCCTGGTTCGCCGACAAGGGCGTCCTCGGGCTCATCGCCGGGGTGGTCGCGGGCATGCTCCTGACCATGCTCATCCATTCCTCCAGCGCCTCCACAGCGATCATCCTCACCATGAGCCACAACGGGCTCCTTACCTGGGAATTCGCCGCGGCCATGGTCCTCGGAAGCAATATCGGCACCACGATCGACGCCGTACTCGCGGCGATAGGCACCAAGCTGAACGCCCGGCGCGCCGCGGCGGTCCACGTGCTGTTCAACGTGGCGGGCACGGTACTCGCCATGATCTTCTTCAAGCCCTTCCTGCATCTCGTCGAGTTCATCGTGCCGGGCGACATCAACCCCGTCTCGATCACCACCCACCTCGCGATGCTCCACACGGTCTTCAACACGGTCAATACCCTCGTCTTCCTGCCCTTCGTGAGCCAGGTCGCGCGCCTCGTGGAATATATCATCAAGCCGGGCGCCCACGAGCCGCCCCCGACGTACAAGCTCGATTTCCCCGTTTCCGGCATCAAGGAAAACGCGGAATCCTTCGTGTTCCGCGCCGAACGCGAAATCATCGTGATGTCCGAGCTGGTGCGCCACATGTTCGGCTTCCTCTCCAAGCTACTGGACGGCAAGGAGGAGGAACCGACCGCCTCGGTAATCGAGGACCTGTCGCACCGGGAAACCTTCGCGGACCAGATGCAGGAGGAACTCTCGGGCTACCTCGTGAAAACCGCGCAGCTGCCCCTGTCCGACAGGGCGAAGGCCAACGTCCGCAGGATGCTCGGCATCGTCGACGACCTGGAGAGCATGACCGACAACATCTTCGCCATCGCGCTCCTCCTGGAACGGCAGAGGGAAAAGAAGATGCGCATCCACGAGGACGACATGGAGCGGCTGAAGCCCTACTTCGAGCTCGTGGGCAACTTCATCGAGTACGTGCACTCCCACCTGAACGAGCCCCTGACCGCCGAGCAGCTCCAGAACGCCGCGCTCATGGAAGACCAGATAGACCAGTTCCGGAAGAACCTGAAAAAGATCGCCCGGAAGCGCCTCGAGGAAGGGGCCGACGTAAAGGCCGAGCTCCTCTACATCGATATCGTGCGGAACGTCGAGAAGCTCGGCGACCACGCCTTCTCGGTTTCCGAGGCCCTGGCCGCCATGGAATGAGCCGGACCGGCTGAGCCGCCGCCCGGCCCCGTCC
>QKCE01000019.1 GCA_003245785.1 Spirochaetales bacterium
TGGGCCTCGGGCCGACGGGGGATCGTGACGGTGAGTACGCCGTTTTTAACGTTCGCCTCGACCTTCTCCGCATCGATATCGCGGGGTAGGCTGAACCGGCGGACGAAACGGGTTTCCCGCCGTTCGCGGATCAGGTATTCGGCTTTTTTCTCGTCCTTGCCCTTTTCGGCTTTTTCCGCCGGGGTTACCGACGAGATGGTGAGGACGCGATCCTTGAGGCTCAAGGAGACGTCGTTTTCGGAATATCCGGGGAGATCCATATCGAGGACGTAGGCCTCGTCGGTCTCTCTAACGTCTACGCTCGGGCTGGTGTCGGCGGTGCCGTAACCGATGCCGCGGTCGAAAGCGTCAAAAACGTCGGAAGCGAAAGTGGGGTTGAAAAGGCTGAGTGCGTTCATATTGAACCTCCTGCAAAAAATGGTTGAAGTGTTATTCGGCAGGTGCCGAGTCCTACAGAATCACGGATGATTTTGTCGGACATGTATATATTAGCAAGAGGCATGCCAAACTGAGGGATAAAGAAAATAATTTTTTATGTTTATATATTATAAAGACTTGCATTAACTGATACTTGAAAACCCTCTGTGATACTTTGAGATTATTCGCAGATTTTCATGAATATGCCCATGTGTATCAAAATGACCCCTTTAATTGTGTCAAAATAACACATACTTTGATTTAAGAGGCTTTTCTCGTGTGTCGCGATGTCCCAAGACTGGTATCTGTAGGTGAAAATAGTATAAAATAAAGCGATGGACCCTGTTTTTGAAGAGCGATTGTCCGCTTTTCTGGTTAATACTATCGAACCCTTCGAGCTTGCCTCGTTGCTACGATTCATCGAGGAACCGGTTTCTAAATCGGCTCTCGACGATCTTTCGGATTATCTTCTATATAATCAACTCGCATACTTGGGCCCTTCCGTTGATGGCGCGCCGCCCCGTTGGGTAAGTCGCGCAGGTTTGTTCACGGGTCAGGCGGCCGTAATGGCGCCTTCCCGCGCCGATCTTTCCGCGGGCGCCCTTTTACCCGCCTCGTCTCTCGTGCCCTTCGCCAACCCCGTGTTGCTTCCCCATGAATACGTTTTTCGGTATCGGGGAGTCGAGTTGCCCAAGGTAATGCTCTCGGTGTCGCCTTCTGAAATTTATCCCCATTACGCGTTCTTCGGGGAAGAATACGCCCCCCAGTATCTTGCGTGCGACAACGAGGAGAACGAGCGAAAGCTGTCGGAACTCGATTACGGCGATCCGCTGGAGATTGGGATTACCGCCTTCGACGCGCGAGACCTTTTCTGGAGCGAGAGCGTGTCGCCGGGCGACCGCATCCTAGCCCGCCTCGCGGATTGGAAAACCTCGACCTTCGATCTATCCGTGATCCATGCGGCCGATATCGATCGGGAAAGGGAAAGCGCCTGGATCGAGTCGATGGACGCGGCGTTGAAGGAATGTTTCGCCATGAACGGCCCCTCCACGACCATTGACGAGCAGCTTGCCTTCGCGTGGTTTTTGCGCCGTGAGGAGCTGGATACGCCCCATGCCCCGCCCCTTTTCGATTACCTTGAGCGCACGGACCAGGTTGCCCTGGAGTATTTCGGCGTGGAAACCCGGCTTTGGTACGTCGGGGCGGAGATTCCCTCCCAGACCGACTGGAATTTTACCCTTTTGTCCAAACCAGAAACCATTACCGAGGAAGCCCTCGCCAATCTCGGCTTGCCACTTAACGAGCGCATCATCGAGTCCTACGTGCTCGACGGGCTGTTTTTGCGCGAGAACGACGCCTCGGGAACCCTCGAGCGCCTATTACCCGTCGCCCAGGGCCATGCGTCCATCGCGGGGCCCCTCCTTGAACGGGCAGTCAGGATTTCCCGATCCTATTGGGATTCCCGGTATAACCGCTTCGCGGATCACGAAAAAGGGCAGCTTCGGGGCAGGCTCGTTCGCCTTCACGGGGACTTAGTCGCCTTGGTACAGTCCCTAAAGCAGAGTAAAATTCGCCCCGAAACCATTCCCGATCAATGGGCTATCGTGCTTATGCAGATAATGGCACACCTCGTTCCGTCCCTCGAGTCTCTCGATTTTCCGGCGGAGGGCGAACGGCTCGACATGGACGCCGCGTGGGGGAATCTTGAGGGCATGGAAGACCATTTTGTCGACGCCCAGGCGGTTATTCAGTCCATGTTGCCCCTGCTGATCGACCGACGCCTGTCCATTCTGCGCCAACCTTTGCGGCATAAAGACCCGAGCAAGGAGAACCCCGATGCATGACGCGAATTCCCTGTCATCCATGATCCGCGCCGGCGGCGTGCACTATAACGTCTCCGGTTCCCGCCCCGATCAATTATTCGCCGATTTAGCCTCCCGGATCGTCCTTCCCCCGAAGGTAAGCCGCGGGACTTTCGTGACCGGGCTCGTCGAGCGCGAGCGGCTCATGACTACCGCGGTGGGGCATGGCATCGCGCTTCCCCATCCCCGCACGCCCCTGGTCGGAGAACCGGCGGACGAGCGTATATACGTGTGTTTTCTGGATAAACCCGTGAATTTCGATTCCCTGGACGGGAAGCCCGTGTACGCCTTGTTCGTCCTGCTTTCGGCGGATTCGCAAACCCATTTACGGACCCTGTCCCAACTTTCATACCTATTTCAGCAAGAGGACTTTCGATCGTTTCTGAGGAAAAAGCCCGATACCGAGGAATTGATCGATGCCATAAAGAAATACCTATAAGGGTATTTCGCAACGAAGTTTCAAGGAGCTTTTGAATGAACAAGCAACTCGACGCCGTCGCGCTTTCCGTTCGCAGCCTGTCCATGGACGCGATACAGAAGGCGAATTCGGGGCATCCCGGGCTTCCGCTCGGCACCGCGGAATTAGCCGCGGTCTTGTACGGCCGGATTCTGCGCCACAACCCCGCGAATCCCCGCTGGTCCGACCGCGACCGGTTCGTCCTTTCCGCCGGGCATGGGTCCATGTTCCTGTACTCGATCCTCCACCTTTCGGGTTATCCCGTTTCCCTGGACGACATTAAGGCTTTCCGTCAGGTTGGCTCGCGCTGTCCGGGGCACCCCGAATACGGGTATACCGAGGGAGTGGAAGTTACCACCGGTCCCCTGGGACAGGGCGTTTCCCACGCGGTCGGCATGGCCATGGCCGAAACCATGCTCGCGGCCACCTATAACCGCCCCGAGTTCGCCCCCGTCGACCACTATACCTACGCCCTCGTCGGCGAGGGTTGCCTTATGGAAGGCGTTTCCTCCGAGGCCTCGAGCCTCGCGGGGCACATGAAGCTCGGCAAGCTCATCGCGTTTTACGACGAGAACCGTATCTGCATCGACGGTTCCACCGATATGACCTTTACCGAGGATATCGGCGCGCGCTACGCCGCCTACGGGTGGCAGGTCCTTTCCGGCGATATGTACGACTACGAGGGCATAGAGGCTCTCGTAGCGGCGGCCAAGAAAGACGAACGCCCCTCCCTCATTATGCTTAAATCCGTCATCGGTAAGGGCGCGGCTTCCGTCGCCGGCACCGCTAAGGCCCACGGCGCCCCCATTGGCGCGGAAGGCGTCGCTGAGGCGAAGAAGTCTCTCGGTTTGGACCCCGACAAGGATTTCCAGGTGGCGCCCGAGGCTTACGCGTATTTTGAGGAACGCCGCAAGGAATTAGCCGCCCTGGAAGCCGCCTGGAACGAGGGCTTCTCGAAATGGTCCGCCAAATACCCCGAGCTTCGCAAGGCCTGGGACTCGGCCATGGCTCCCGGCGGTATCGACCCGGCGCTTCTCGCGTCGGTCGCGCATCCCGAATACGGCCGCGACGATAAGCTCGCGACCCGCACGGCTTCGCAGACCGCCCTGAACGCCTTCGCCGCGGTTATCCCGAGCCTCGTCGGCGGTTCCGCCGACCTCCAGGGCCCGAACGCGGTGGCCCTCAAGGGTATACCGGCCTACGGACCCGAAAAGCGGGACGGTCGGTACCTCCACTTCGGCGTGCGCGAGTTCGGCATGGCGACCGTCACGAACGGTATACAGGTTCACGGCGGGTTCCGCGCCTTCTGCGCGACCTTCCTCGTGTTCTCGGACTATCTCAGGCCCGCCCTTCGCCTCGCGGCGCTCATGAAGATCCCCTCGATTTACGTGCTTACCCACGACTCGGTCTTCCTCGGCGAGGACGGCCCGACCCATCAGCCCATCGAGACCATCGCGTCCCTTCGCATGATCCCGAACGTGGAGGTTTTCCGACCCGCCGACGCCGAGGAGGCGTTTTACGCGTGGAAGCAGGCTCTGGCCCGCGTCGACGGCCCCTCGTGCCTCGTGATGAGCCGGCAAAACCTGCCCATTCTCGCGAAAGAGGATCCGGACTGGCGGCACACCCTCGATTGCGGCGCCTACGTGGTCCGCAAGGGCGCCGACAAGCCGGACGTGACGGTACTCGCCACGGGTTCCGAGGTTTCCCTTGCCCTCAAGGCCGCCGATCTCGCGGCGCCCCTGAAGGTTCGCGTCGTTTCGGTGATGGCCAAGGGCAAGTTCGAGGCCCAGCCCGACATTCTCAAGGAAACCATTCTCGGCGGCAAGCCGGGTACCCTTCGCGTGGTAACCGCGGAGGCGGGCGTGAAGACCGGCTGGGAATCTTGGACCAAATCCGGTTCGGATAACTTCTCGATCGATCGCTTCGGCGAGTCGGGTCCCGGGGACAAGGTCGCCGCGCACCTCGGCTATACCGCGGAAGCCCTGGCCAAGGTCTTGGCCGGCGGCAACTAAGGCGTCTCGCTAAACGACTGGGGGCGATCCGGTACAGAACCGGATCGCCCCCTTTTTTATCCGCCCATGCCGGCGGCGGTCAGAGATTCTCCACCGAAATCCTCAATTCGTTGATCGCGTATTGCACCTCGCGCTTCGCGAGGCCTTTCTTTTCCGACCAATCGTCTTCGTCGAATTCAAGGAGGGTATAGATCAGGGAACGGACTTCGTCGAGCCGGTCGTTGTATTCGCCCATGCGATCGGTACGGTCACGCGCCATGCCGCGCGCTCCTCACCGCCCGAATGGCCAGGAAGAGGGACCCCGCCAAGATCATCAGGAGGCAGAGTATCTGCCCCGTCGATAGGTTAAGCAAGGATTGGTTGAGGTAGGTAGGCGCGGGATTCCCGCCCACGGTGATCCGGTAGCCGATGTCGGCGTCGGGCTCCCGAAAATACTCGATAAAAAAGCGCACGAGGCCGTAGCCGATGGTATACGCCGCGGTAATGAAGCCGTTAAAGGGCTTTCGCTTCCGAAATACGAACCAAATGACCAGCCACAGCACGAGGCCCTCGAAAAGCGCCTCGTATAGCTGGCTCGGGTGCCGGGGCAAGTTTACGAAAGAGGCGCCCGCGGGAATATGCATGCCGATTTTTTCCGCCGTGACGCGGACCCAATCCTCGGTAGGGGAAAACTTTTGCGCGTTCG
>QKCE01000120.1 GCA_003245785.1 Spirochaetales bacterium
ATAAGTGAGCGTTATTGATTCGCGCGAATAAGGTCATCCAGAGTTTTCAGGATGGCCTTTTGTTTTATTTCGGGGAGCTTCTCAAGTTCCCTCATACGGCGAGTGATTTTCAGTTGGGGTGTTGAATCTGTATTCGGAATTGGTTTCAGTCCAAGAATCATATCCGTCGGGCATTCAAGTACCGTGGCAAGACGTGCTAGGATTTCGTCATACAGCCGAACACGCCCACATTCATAATCGGTGACCATCGTTCTCGTCACGCCTATCTTTTCAGCCAATTCCTTTTGTGTGATTCCCTTCTGTTTCCGAAGGGTGGCAATACGCGCCCCAATCTCTTTTGAAGAGGAATCGAGTACGGGTTCTTTATTGGTCTGAGGTAGTCGAGGCATGAGGGAATTATACATCGAGAGTAAATTTTAGGGTTGACGAATGCGTAATATACCGACATAATAGTATTTATCAGGGTAACCTGTAAACACTCTTGACACGGTTTTGAAAAAGGTCGTTTCAAGGATTAAAACCCCGCCGTTGGCGGAAAAAAAGAACCCGCACCCGGTTAGCAACTTGGCGGAAGCACCGGACACGGGCCGAACACAACGAGGAATCCTCGTCATGACGAAAGACATTCTACCACGAAAACACGTAAATCGTCATCAAGTCGAGTTCCTCACGAGGGGACGAATATGGAGACGGTCGAAGTAACTGACCTTTACCAGGCAAGCTGGTACCTCCTTTCAGGGTGCGAAATCCTTGGAGTCGAGTGCATCAAGGCCGGGAACGGCACGAGCTGCAGAATACTTGTACAGGGGCAAAACCTTGCGGAATTGGCAAACGCTTGGTTCGAGCGCGAGGCGGTAGTAAACCTGTGGACCTTCCGAAACGCGTATAGCGAAATCAATTCCCACGTACAGCAAGCGAAACGAAGCTACGAGATCAATCGCCGGTTCAAGGGGGCGGCCCGATGAAAGCCCCGCTTATCACCACCGTTACCACGCCGAACATGCTGGAAGTCGCCTACCTCCTTGACCGCTTTCATCGGATCGTAAAGGTCGAAACCCAAGCCGGTTGGCCTTACGGGATCGAAGAGCTGGCGGTCACCCTTGAAGGCGAGAATATCGACTTGGATCACCACAACTTCCTCAGTCATGGCAAGTTTGCGATGAATCGACTGTCGAAGCTCTCGAAGGCTTTTTCAGATGTTATGGCCGTGATAGATCGGCAATCAGAAGATGCCGCATGGGTGGGAGGTGGGGAATGAAAACCATCACCGTCTGCCAGCGGAAGGGCGGGAACGGGAAATCGACGAGCGCCCTTAATCTCGCCCATGCCTTCGCCCTTTCCGGCCTCCGCGTCCTTCTCATCGACCTCGACGACCAGAAGAACACGACGAGCGCCATCGCTCACCAAGGCGAGAACGCGGCTACCGTCGACCGCCTCCTTATTGATGATTCGGTAACGATCGACGACGCGGCAGTCGCGACCACGTGGGACGGCGTGAGCCTCGTCGCCGCATCAAGCAACCTTTCGGGCGCGATCCGGGAACTCGATGCGGAAGTGGGGAGTCACCTCGTCCTTCGTGAGAAGCTCGCCGCCGCTTCCGACCGCTTCGACGTCTGTCTCATCGATACCTCTCCCTCCCTCAATATCCTTGTGGTGAACGCCCTCTGCGCGAGCCAGTACGCCTTTATTCCGCTTTCCTCTCGGTACTTCTCCCTGCAGGGTCTTGGCCAGACCTTGGAGTCGACGCGGAAGGTGACGAACCGGCTCAACCCTGACTTGACCGTGCTGGGTGTCGCATTTGTGATTCATGACGGGCGGTCGAGCCTCGCGCGGGAAGTGGTGGAGAAGGCTAAGGCGGAATACCCCGATCTCGTGTGCGGGACGACGGTGGGCGTGAATATCAGGATTGAGGAAGCCCAGGTGGTACGCCAGTCGATCTTCGATTACGCGCCCTTCGATCGGGGAGCCGAGCAGTATCGCGCCCTCGCCAAAGAGCTTCTCTCCCGATTAAGCTTATGAGAGGCGGGCCTATGGCGAAAACGATGCTCAAGGATTTTAAGATCGCGGGCGACGTGATTGACGCGGTGATAGATTCGGCGGGCACAAGCTCAAGGGAACGCAGTTCCGTTGAGCAAGCGCCCCTTGGGGCGCCCTCCCGCGTAGGGCAACCCCTGCTTGACGAGGCACCGCTGGAGGAAATCGCGGAATCAGTCGAAACCGACGACACTCCTGCCGCACTCACTTTCGAGCGGGACGGACTCTTTCACGTCTTCCGTGTCGCGGGTACGACCTATCGCCTCGGCGGCGTGAAGGCTCTATTCGTGACGAGCCTCCGCGTGAACGTGCGGGCGTCAAACGGGAAGGTGAGCTACTATGATTCGATCGACCTCTACGCCGCCCGCGCCCGCTCATCCTTCGCCCAGGCGGTGAACCGCGCATGGGGCGCGGAGCCGGTCAGGATCGAGCGCGACCTCGTGATGATCCTCGAATACCTCGAAAAGGAACGTGACGAGGCCCTAAGAGTCGGGACGAAAAGGGAATCGGTTGAAATGACGGCGGCCGAACGGGAAGCCGGTCTTGAACTCCTCCGCGACCCGCGCCTTTTCGATCGCGTGGCGGCCGACCTCACGGCCCTCGGCTACGTGGGCGAGGAACTCAATAAACACCTTCTCTACCTCTGCGCGAGCTCGCGGAAGCTCGACGACCCCATCTCGGTTATCATCCTCTCGCAATCGGCCTCGGGGAAAAGCTTTCTCGTGGACTGCGTGAAACGCCTCATGCCGCCCGAGGAAGTAGTCGCGGTAACGAGCCTTTCCGACCAGGCGCTCAACTATATCGATGACCTTTCACATAAGTTTTTGGTGCTCGGCGAAGCCGTACACGGCGAGGTGATCGAGTACCAGATTCGCGAAATGCTTTCGGGTAAGGAACTCTCGCGCCTCGTGACGGTAAAGGATCCCGAGTCGGGAAAGATGCAGAGCCGCGTGGTGAGGACGCCCGTGATCGTCGCGAGCGTAATGAGCGGGACGAATCATGCGATCAACCCGGAGAACTCGAGCCGCTGTTTCGTGGTAAACACCGACGAGAGCCGGGAGCAGACCGAGCGGATCCAGAAGAGCCAACGCGCGAAGTATTCCCTTGAAAGGATTATGGACGGACGGGAAGGAATCGACCGGATCGTGAAAGCCCACCGGGCGGCGCAGCGCCTTCTCGTGAAGCGGAATGTCGTGAACGATTTCGCGCCCCTCCTCGACTTCCCCACGTCCCTCATGAGGACGCGTCGGGATCACGACCGGTTCCTCGACCTAATCGCGTGCGTCGCCTTTGTGCGGCAGTTTCAGAAGAAGGAAGAGAGGGCGGGCGAGGTACATTTTATTCGGTGCGACCTTGAGGACTATCGCGTGGCCTATCGCATCATGGTCGAAGGTGTCCTTTCGAGCACGCTTCGGGAACTCCCGGCCGGAAGCCAACTTCTCTACACCGAGGTTCGCAAGCTCGCGCAGGCCGAGGCGGTGAAGCAGGGAATTGATGCGACGGAAGTTTCGATGACCCAGCGGCAGATACGGGAAGCGACTGCACTCGCGCATACGTGGGTTAGGCAGAACATTCGACAGCTTGTTGAGTACGAATACCTTTCGGTGACGCGCGGAGGCGGCGAACGCTCGAAGGGATTCTATCGGCTGAAGGAAGACGCGGAAATCGGCCGCACCGACCTTTCGATGATTCCAACGCCGGAAGCAATGCGTCGCATGGTTCGCGAAAAAAAGTGAAACTGCACGCAAACTGCGCGCGCGCAGTTTAGGACCCCTTAAGCCTTATGAAATAAGGGTTTTACCAAACTGCGCGCGTTCCCCCGGAGGGAAAGAGAGGGTAAAAGAAATGGGATACGTTTTAAGCGCTCCATACGACGATATATACGATTCGTTTCTCGCGTACCAGAAGCCCCGCGTGAGCGATCAAGGCTACGAGAAACTCATTGACCGCACGCGCCGGGTTTTGCGCTGGTTCGAGGTCGAGGAGCTGCTTCTCGAAGAGGTAACGATACGGGACGCAGTGCGGTATCAGGCAAGTTGTTCGGAACTCGTCACGCGAACGGGAACGCCGGTCACCACCGGTACGGTAATCAATTACCTGAAGGTCGCGCGGAGCCTTTTCGCCTGGCTCGTTGAAACGGAGCGTATGAAAACCAATCCCTTCTCGGAACTTCCGTACCCGAAGGCTCCGGAGCACTTGTCCCGGAATGTTCTGACCGAAGCGCAAATGGGCTGCCTCCTTTCTCACCTCGCACGGTTCGACGAGCTTCCAAATCCACTCGCGCGAATCAGGCGCTACCGCGTGCACGTCGTCGCCGAGTTTCTCTACGCGACGGGACTCAGGATCGCCGAAGCCGCAAGCCTTATCGACGCGAATCTCGACCTTCCAGCTCGTCTCGTTTATCTTCCCGAGGGGAAGGGCGGGAAAGCGCGCACGGCTTTCCTTTCAGGCTATGCGGCCAACGTGATGACCCGATACCTTTCACGCGGACGAGAAACCGTCTTCTCGAACTACCCGCGCGATCATGGCGAAACCATCTTCGGAACCAATAAGGCGCGGCTTGCGGAAGTGGTGAATCAAGAACTCCACGCCGTGTGCGCCGAGCTTGAAATCCCGGTTATCACGAGCCACGGGTTCCGCCATTCTCTCGGCACGCACCTCCTTCGCGCCGGGTGCGACATGCGCCACATTCAAGCGATCCTCGGCCACGAGTCCCTCGCGACGACGCAAATCTACACGAAGGTGGACAAGGACGACCTCAAGAGAAGCCTCGACGCGTTCCACCCGAGGAAGTGGCGGGAGGTACGGAATAGTAGCGCCATTCATTCATGACCGGGATCGATCTTCGCGACCTTGCCTATCACCTCGTCGAGGAGGACATGAGCGCGAGACGCCTCGCACCGGCCACGCGTGGGGCCATCAGGGCCGCTCAGAAAGAGTTTTTCCGCATTGTTTCCCGCCGGCATTCGGGAAACCTTCGCGCGATCGGAAAAAAGGAGCTTGTTGCCTATCACGCGTACCTCGTTGAGCGGAAGTCAAAACGGACCGGCGAGAAGCTTACCGCAACGACGATCAATGACCGCTTTCATTCCGTGTGCCTCGTCTTCTCCGTGCTCTATCGCGGCGGGGCTATCGATGAAAATCCCGCGCATGGCCTCAAGCTCGATCTCGTAGAACCTGTAGGCTGGAAGCGGCGGCCGCTCACGATGGACGAGATAACGCGGTTCCTGGAAAGCATCGATCCCGGAACGAAGCAGGGCTTGAAGGACCGAACTCTTTTCGAGCTGATCTACTCCTCGGGGCTTCGTGTCGCCGAGGCGGCCGCCGGGCGACATCGATTTTGAGCGCCGCGTGATGATGGTGCGCGGGAAGTTTGACCGGGATCGCGTCGTGCCGATCTCGGCGGTCGCCCATGACTTCCTCGTGCAGTATCTCGGGAAGAAGATCGGGGAACGGGAAGCCTGGCTCTTCACGGGATCGCGCGGGCCGACGAAGGGCCGACACCTCGCGTCAACGAGCGTGAGTGAGCGGTTTCGGGCCCTCCTCCGCCGGTTCGACATGGATCGGCCTGAAATCTCGACCCATTCGATCCGCCACTCGACGGCGAC
>QKCE01000082.1 GCA_003245785.1 Spirochaetales bacterium
GAAATCTATGCGCCCCGACTTCACCGTAGGAAGAAGGGCGTTCGGAACGACGCAGGACCCGAGCAGGGACAGTAAAACCGCGGAAACGATGGCGACCGGCAATATTGCCGCGGCGATTGTAAAATGTTTCTTGCGCATGAACACCTTCAGCTAAATGGACTGTCGGGGATATTGTAACATGCCCTTAACACGATTGCTACGGCGTAGCGTAGGGAATACGCCGGATATTCACGGCACCGGAAAGATTATGGTCCGAAAACCCCGGTCGATTCCCGGGCAAACGGGTAAGTTTCCCCAGGCAACCGTTTCAATCGCTCCTATTGCGCGAATACTGGGGTATACTGAGGGAATCCTTACGCGTGCGGACAACGTCCGCTTGGAGTAAAAAAAATGCTTGATTTTCCCGACACGGCGCCCTTCACGTCCGAATTCCTGCAATGCAACAATTATTGGATCTTCGCCCTCGGGCGCGAAGGCGACGCCTCGGGTCGCCTCCATTTCAGGCCCAATACAGAAATATCGGGAGTCCCGGGCGAATGGAAATCGGTCGGCGAAACCGGGCTGCCCCCGGACGCCTCCAGGGGAGGAAAGGTCTCGCCCATCGCCCGGATCGATATGGATAACGACGTGCTCCTGGCGGTCACCCGCGGCGGGCTCGTGTACCGGCTTCTCAACCTTTTCAGCCAGGACCCGGAAAAGTTCGAGTGGCGGAAGAGCTGGGGCTGGCCCTTCGATCACGGGCCCCAAATGGTGGTGAGTCGCGGCTACCGGGAAATTTGCTTCAGCTCCTCGAAGGAATGGTCCACCATGTGGACCGCCGACCGGGACGGCAACCGGCACCACCGTTTTATCGATCACATGTATTGCCTTTCCGACAGGGACACCCTCATACACCACAACGACCCCTGGACTCCCGGGGATTGGGATTACGCCTTTCCCTGTCCGGAAGGGGGCAGGCTTCTTCCCGCCAGGGGATCGGTTCCGGGCTATACCTCGGGCATTAACGCCTCGGGCGGGGTCCTCGGCTTCATCGCGCCGACGGGCGTATGGACCATCGAGTACGATTTCGATATCGCCGGCGGAAACCCCCTCGCGGAATACCTCCCCCACGAGCTGCCCGCCTACGAGGGAATCGCCCCGATCGTGCGCATAGAAAAGGGCTCGAAACCGATTCGCCTGCCCAGCGCGCCCTGGCGGTCCCACGGGACGCTGCCCGGCCCCTGTACGGCCCATATCCAGGTTTCGCCGGAATGGGATTCCTTTGGCAAGGTCGTGCCCGGTCCCGAATCGCGCGTCATCCGGATCCTGGGTCTCCGTCGCGACCCGTCCGCCGGAAGGGGAGAAACGGGGTATTGGGAAAAAGGCCTCGCCGAAACGGAGTGGCGCTTCGTGACCTGGAACGGCGTGGCGGCGGAAACCGTCGCGGCGAATCTCATTAACGGCCGGGCGCCGGAGTACGGTCCCGAACTACGCTCGGCATGGCGGGGCCCTCTCTCGAACGGGAAGCTCCGCGGTACCGCGTCCCTCCTTGACTTCGGTCCCCATTCCAATTTCTTCGAAGGCGCCCAATTCGTCGCCGAGAGCGGCGGGACGCGGGGAGAAGCCGAGGTATACACCCACGTGCAGATGAGGACGAGCCGGGCGGGCCGCGCCCTCGCGCGGGTGCGGGGCCGAAGGCGCCCGTCCTGGCTCGGCGCCTTCCTCGTCTTCCCGACGGGCGATTCGGCGGGCGCCGACCTCCTGCGCGCGGCCTGCTTCTCGAAAAAGGGCGAGCGGTTCGCGGGGCTCTTGATACGGCTGGGTAAACGCAAAATCGAGCTTATCAAGCCCCTGGTGCCCCTCAACGCGGACATCGTGAACTGGATTAACGGCCTGTTCGGCCGGCGCGTCGCCGTGCTTCGCCGACGGTAGGCGCGAGGGGCCGATATACGAGGCCTCTACTTTTTGATACCCTGCGATATATGGTGAATGCGGACGTCGTGATAGTGGGGGCGGGCCCGGCCGGGCTCACGTGCGCCCGGCGGTGCGCGGAATCGAAACTCGATACCCTGGTGCTGGAAAAAAACGCGAAGTGCGGAATCAAGCTCCTCGCTTCCGGTTCCGGGAAATGCAACCTCAGCAGCGCGTTGCCAATGGAGCGTTACGCGTCCGCCTACGGCGACAAGGGACGTTTCGTCCGTCCCGCCCTGCTCAACTTTCCCCCCGCGGCGCTCCGCGGCTTTTTCGAATCCCGCGGCCTTTCGATAGTCGAGCTCCATGACGGGAAGCTCTTTCCCGAGACCCAGCGGGCTTCCGACGTCCTTCGCGCGCTCCTGGACGCCTGCGCGGAGGCTGGCGCCGAGATTCGGACCCGAACGCCGGTCAGAAAGATAGAGAGAGTGCCCGGGGACGAGGGACGCTTCGCGATCGAGGCGGACTCAGGCGGTTCCGATCCGCTGAGGGTACTCGCCCGATTCGTCGTAATCGCCTGCGGCGGGGCCTCGTACCCGAAAACCGGCTCTACCGGGGACGGCGCGGAACTGGCCGCGAGTTTGGGCTTGCCGGTCGTTCCCCTGCGCCCGGCCCTCGCGCCGGTATATCCGGAAGCCTACGACTGCGCGACCTGCGCAGGAATCGCGCTGGAAAACGCGGCGCTCCGCTGGCGGCGGGACGGGAAAAAAATCGGGGAGCGGACCGGCGACGTGCTCTTTACCCACGAAGGCCTTTCCGGCCCCCTCATACTCGACTCGAGCCGGGACTTTCGGGTCGGCGACGAGCTCTCCCTGTCCCTCATGGGGGGCGAAAGCCGGGAGACCGTTTCGGGCGAGCTGCTTCGCTCCTGCGCCGGGAACCCAAGGAAAAGCGTGAAAAACATAATCTCCTCCCTCGGAATTCCCGAAGCCCTGGCTTTGGCGGTTCTGGCCCGATGCGGCATGGCCGTCGAAGGCCGCACCGGGGCAACCCTATCCAAAGGTGAAAGGCTCGGCCTGGCGGGGGAAATCGCGGAATTCCGGTTCGTGGCGGCTCGGATCGGGGGTTTTCAGGAAGCCATGGCGACCGCGGGCGGTATCGATACCCGGGCCGTGCGGGCCAATACCATGGAGTCGACGCAGGCGAAGGGACTCTATTTCGCCGGCGAAACCTTGGACGTGGACGGGGACACGGGGGGCTTCAATTTGCAGTTCGCCTTCTCCTCGGGCATACTCGCGGCGGATTCCATCATACGGGCCGCGGGAGCCTGAAACCCGGGCGGGCCTCCCGCGTTTACCCCGCCCTCCGGGTCGCAGGTAGCTGCATCGGACCGGCGAGAGGTTCCCCCCCATCCGAAGCGTCCTTCATCGTCACTTCCCCGCGATTTCCCGCTTCCGGTCAAAAAGCAATCCGTAAAAAGCCGGTACGACCGTCACGGCCGTGAGGGTCGAGAACAGCAAACCGAAAATTATCGTGCTCGCCATGGGACTCCATACGGCCGAATACCCGCCCAAACCGACCGCCGTGGGCAGAAGTCCCGCGATCGTGGTGACCGAGGTAAGGGCGATCGGGCGCAGCCGCGTGGTCGCCGCGTCGAGCACGGATTCCTCGACGCTTTTCCCCCGGGCCCTGTCCCCGTTGATAAAGTCTATAAGCACGATCGTGTCGTTTACGGCGATACCCGCGAGGGCAACCCCCGCGTACAGGACCGTGGTTGAGAAGGGCGTACCGGAAATCGCGAGAAACAGCATGATGCCCGCGAAGGCCATCGGAATCGAAAGAAGGATGAGGAATGGCTGGGTATAGGACTTGAACTGGGCGCCCAGGATAGCGTAGATCAGGAAGAGGCCCAATAGGAATACCCGGAGAATCTGTACGAGAAGGTCCGCGAATTCCGAGAATTCCCCGCCGGTTACCAATACCGTGCCCGGGTGAACCGGCTCGAATTCTTCGCGGAACCATGTCTCCACGTCCCGGTTGATGTCGGGAACGGCCCGTTTGTTCGCGATCTCGGCGGAAATCGAGGCTTCCCGTTTGCCGTCCACCCGCTTTATCGCCGCGAGGGCATCCTCGGTTTCCACCGAGCAAACGGCGGAGAAGGGGACGAAGGTCTGGGACGGGGTGGGGAATTTCAGGGTCATCAGGTATTCGAGGGGCGATACGCCTTCGGGAAGGGCGTAACGCACGGTGATATCCGTTTCCCTGTTGTCGACGAACACGCTACCCGCGTCGTAACCGTCGTAAATGCCCCGGATGAAGGCGCCTATGGACGCGACGGATAGCCCGTAGGCGGCGGCCCGCTCCTCGTTGATCTTTATCCTCAGCTGGGGCGAAGAGGCCTCGAGGGTATCCTCGGCGTTATAGACCTGGGGGTAGGCGGCGAGCCGCTCGCGAATTCCCCCTATCGCCGCGGCGAGGGCGGCAAAGTCGTCTCCCCGGACGCGGAAGCCTACCGGGGCGCTGACCGGCGGTCCCGATTGGGCCTTCGAGAACGCGACGGATTCGGGACCCGCTATGTCCCTCGTCATCTCCCGCGCCTCTTCCAGAATCGCCTGAATGGGGCGTTTCCTTCCCTCGCTCTGCTCGGCGAGGTCCACGGTGATTGTTGCCCGTTCGGCGGAACCGTCGCCGACGGTGGCGATTACGTGCAGCGTTTCCCCGTTGCCGACGAGGGAGAGGAGCCGCGCCTCGTATTCCGCGACCACCCGACCCGTTTCCGCCCGGTTGGCCCCCGGCGGCATGCGGATATCGATCTCGTACAGGGAATAGTCGTCAGTGGCGAAGAGGTCGACCTTCACGAAGGCGAGGGTCGAAAAAAGAAGCGTCGCGACCGCGAAGAAGGACAGCACCGTCAGCGCTCGGTGGCGGTACAGGACCGCGAGGAGATTCCGGAAGGGTCCGCGCAGGCGGTCGAAGGGGTCGTTCCCGCGTCCCCGTTTTTTACCGTGGGGCCAATGGGCGAGGTGCGAGGGAATGAACACGATCGACTCGATCGTTGAGACCGCGAGGGCCACCGTCACGACTACCGGAATTACCCGGAGGAATTTCCCGATGGTGCCGGGAATGAGCATGAGGGGCAAGAAGGCGGCCATCGTGGTAAGGGCGGAAGAAACGATGGGCCAGAGCACCTCCTCCGTTCCCGCGATCGCCGAGTCCCGGAGGGACATCCCTCCCTGCCGGAGCCGTAGGGCGTTTTCCGTAAGCACTATGGCGTGATCGACCACCATGCCCAAAACGAGCACGAGGGCGAACAGGGTATTGGAATTGAGGGTTTCCCCGAGGCTCTCGAGAATGAGGAAGGTGACCGCGAAGGTCACGGGTATGCCGAGGGCGGTCATGAGCGCGTTTCTCATGCCGATGAAGAAAAGCAAAATGGCGGTGAGGAGGAAAAGTCCCTCGATCGCGTTCAGGACCAGTACCGATATCGAGTCGCGGATCTGGTAGGTAGAATCGTTCACGAGATCCACGCGCAGGCCGTCCGGAAGCTTCATCGCCGGGTCGTCGATAATTCGCCGGACTCCCGCGACGATCGAGGTCGCGTCGGCCCGGGGTACCTTGGTAACCGGTATGCTTATCGCGTCCCTGCCGTCAATGCGGACCGCGGGGGCGGAATCGTTGAAGCCGAGCGAGACGTCCGCCACGTCGTCGACCCTCACGACCGAACCCGCCGCGCCCCGCCGGATTATGACCCGCCCGAAATCCGCGGTATCCGTCAGCTCGCCCGCGGTTCGAAGCTTGTATTCCCTCGTTTCCGTATCCAGGGTCCCTCCCGGCACCGAAACGTTTTTCGCCTGAACCGCCCGCACCAATTCCGAGAGGGGCAGGTTAAGCCCGTCCAGTTTCGCGCGGTCAGCGTCGATCAGTATCTCCCGCTTCCAGGAGCCGCGCAATTCCGCGCCCGACACGCCCTTCAGTTCCAGTATGGCGTCGCGATACGTTCGGGCGGCGTCCTCCATGGTTTGTCGGGAAGCGGTTCCGGAAATTACCACGTCGATGACGGGCAGAAAATCGTTGGAAGAAAAATCGGCGATCGTCGCGTCCAAGGCCCCGTCGGGCAGGGCGACCCGGGATACCCGGGTATTCACGTCCTGAAAAAGGCGCTCGAATTTGTCGACCGTGATGCCGTCGTCGAACTCGACCCGGACGACCGAAAGGCCGTCGCTCGTGACGCTTTGAATGCCCTTCAGGCTGTCTATGCCCTGCATCTCTCGCTCGATCGGCACGGTAACCGCCCGCTCGATATCCGCCGCCGAGGCTCCCGGATAGGGCACGGCCACGTTGACCCAGTAGAAGGGCACTTCCGCGAACTGTTCCCGGGGCAGCCTGCCGAGGCTGATGGCGCCGAGGGAAAGGAGGGTAACCAAAACGATGTTGAGGAGGACGTGGTTGTCCACCGAAAATTTGGGTAGGCTCATCGGACTTCCCCTATTCCCGCGACGCGGAGTCGCCGCGCAGGCTCACCTTGACGGGAGTTCCGTCCACGAGACGGGACAGGGCGCTCACGACGATCGTTTCCCCGGGCCCGACGCCGCCGAGTATTTCCGCGCGTACCCCGTTCCGGGCGCCGACAACGACCTCGCGTATCCTGGCGCGTCCCTCGCTTTCCACGAAAAGCGCGTACCTGTCCCCCCGGCGAACCAGGGCGGAGATCGGCGCGATGATCGCGTTCTGCCCGGCTTCGGGACGGATTTCCACCCGGGCGGACATGCCGGATTTGACGAGGTCGCCCCAAGCGTTGTCGAACCCCACGATCACCGGGTAACTGCCCGTCTGGGGATCCGCTCCGCCCCCGACGGCGGTCACGACGGCGTCGACCGTTCGGTCCCCGAATGCCGAGGGTATCAAAACCGTCGCGGCGAGGCCCGGCCGAACGCGGCCGATCTCCCGCTCGCCCACCCCGACCGTGATCCGAAAGGCCGTATCGTCCACTATGCGGGTAACCGGCGAATACAGCCCGAGGACGTTTCCCTCGGTTATCGAGGTGTCCCGGGACGCGACGACCCCGGAAATCGGCGCGACGATGGTCTGGTCATCCAGGTTTTTTTTCGCCTGCTCGTACTGGGAGCGTGCCGAACTCTCGGCGCTTTGCGCCCGGGCGAGGTTGGAGGCGGAGGTGCCGCCTGAATCGAACTGTATGCGGGTCGCCTTGAGGTCGAGGGCCGCGGCGTCGAGCTGGTCCGAGGCGCGCTTGAGGTTGAATTGCGCGAGCCGGTCGTCGAGCCGGACCAAAACGCGGGCTTCCCTGACGCGGTCGCCGGCCGAGAATCCGACCGAGGTAATCACCCCCTGGGCTTGGCTCGTGACCGCCGCCTCCCTCACGCCGGCTACCGTCCCCGAGCCCGGTATGCTTACCACGAGCCGTCCCCGGCTCGCGGTAACGCCCTCGACCGCGAGGGTCTCGAAGGTTTGGCCGCCGACCCAGGCGGTAGCCCCGCTCATGGGAATCGGCTTAGAGCAGGCCGCCGAAAAGACCGCCGCGAACGAAAATACCCCGGCGAGCAACGCGAATCCGAACTTTTTTTTATGGGTCATCGAGGGCTCCATTTTTGTTAGATTATGATAACATTGTAATAAAGCTTACCGGCGAAAGCAAATGCTTTTTTTACGGTTGGGATAGGGGGGGTCGCGTAACGCGCCCGCGATTGCGCGGTTCCTCTCAGCGCATTTCCTCGTTGATCCGCTCGAAATCCTTTTCGACTTCCAGGAATACGTCCACGATTTCCGGGTCGAAGGATTCGCCCCTCTCTCCCTTGATTATCTCGCAGGCTTCGCGGTGGGAGAGCGCGTTCTTATAGGGCCTGTCGTGGGTTATCGCGTCGTAGGTATCGCAAAGGGCGACGATCCGCCCGCTCAGTGGAATGTCGGTCCCGGCGAGCTGTTTCGGATATCCCTTTCCGTTCCACTTTTCGTGGTGGGTCATGGCGATTTCCCGGCCCAGGGAAAGGAAGTCCTTTTTGCCTTGGTGCTTTTCGAGGGCCCTTCCGGCGATATAGGTATGCTGCTTCATGGCGTCCATCTCGCAGGGGGTGAGCTTGTCCGGCTTCATAAGGATGCTGTCTGAAATCCCGATCTTTCCGATGTCGTGGAGTACCGCCGAAACGCCGATGTCTTCCACGTATTCCTCGGTAACCCAATGGTCCCGCTCGCCGAAGGTTTCGTAATATCCGCGGGCAAGCCGATGGGTGAAGGCCTCGACCCGCTTGAGGTGCTCCCCCGTCGTGGTGTCGCGCAGCTCGACCAGGGACGCGAGGTTATAGATGGTTTTCCTGTTGTCGACCTTTATGTCCTCTATCAGGTCCAGCAAGGCCTTGATGAATAATTCCCTGTTGTGGAGGGCGGTGAGAATGTCCGATTTATCCTTGATGATGACGATGAAATCTATCCTTGGTGAGATATCCAAGGGAACCAGCTTGACCTCGAGGAGTTTCCGATCCTTCATGTCGGCACCTTCGAGCAGCACGTCCCTGAGCACTACGGTTTGTTTCTCGTACAGCTTTGGCAGCATTTCGGCGGAAAGGTCATCCCCGACCGGGATGTAATCGAAAATAAAATCCTTATCGGTGTTGGCATGGTTAATTCCGAAAAGCTTTTGGAAGGAGGGGTTCCACGCGAGGATACGGCCGTAAATATCGATTTCGGCGATACCGTTCGTGCTCGATTCCACGATCGTCTCCAGTTTTCCGTTCAACGCGCAAAGATTTTCGACGATATCCAGAAAACTGCTGTTGGGAGTATCAGGTTTGGCCATCATTTGGCTTAATTATAATCCTTTTACGGGCGTTAGGCGAAGTTTTTGCATTCAATATGGGTATTGGAGATTTTATTTCGCGCGCGTATTCCATCCCGCGGAATCGCATGGTGCGTTGCGCCCAAAAAATACGGTTTCCTTCTCCGGAAAAGCGCGCCATACTCTACCCATGCAAGTCCCTACCGAATGGCGGTATTTCAGCCGTCCCGCGAAAGCCCTGATCGCCCTGTATGTCCTGGCCTATCTCGTCGCCACTTCGACGCATTCCCTCGACCTTATCACCCGGGGCATGTACCGGGTGGCTTCCGTTCCGAACTGGATCAACTGGTTCTGGTTTTGCCTCACCTTCCTGGATCCCCTGGCCGTTCTGGTCCTCCTGGCCCGGGTTCCCGCGGGGATCGTCCTGATGTTGGGGATAATCTACGCTGACGTGGCGATCAACGCCTTCGTGACCCTTCGCCTCGCGGGTCCGGAACACCTGCTCGACTTCTTCTTCCTTTGCCAGTCGGGTTTTCTCCTGTTCATTTCCGCGACCTGCGCCGTGGCCCTGAAGGCTTCGCTGCGTCCCTGGGTTGCCAAGACCGAGCGACTCTGCCTTCGGCCGCTCCGCCCGGGCGATCTTCGTCCCCTCGCCAGGGTGCTCACCGATCCCGAGTCCATGGCCTGGTATCCCTCTCCCCTGACCCTGGCCCAAACCAGGAATTGGATCAGGCGAAACCGGGCGCGCTACAGGAAGTACGGCTTCGGGCTCTGGGCGGTCATCCACCGGGAAACGGGTATGTTCGTCGGCGATTGCGGCGTCACCTTGCAGACGATCGACGGGGAGGTCCTGCCGGAAGTAGGCTGGCATACCCTCCCGGAATGGAGGGGCCGCGGGTTCGCGCCCGAAGCCGGAGCCGCCGCGATCGGGTATTGCGCGGCGCGTTTCGGAATCCGGACCGTTTACTCGTATTGCGAGGAGGGAAACCTGCCTTCGCGCCGGGTAATGGAAAAGTTGGGAATGGAAATCGTGAAAACCTATGAGGAGAAGGGAAAGACCAAGGTCGTGTATCGACGGCAGGGGACCCCGACGGCCGCGCCGGAAGGGGAGGCGGAGGCACGTAAAGGGGAACGTTGATTTTAAGTTTGCCTTAGATAACAAAACGCCGTAAATTTATAAGGGTCGGGAGGCTCTTATGCGCGCGAAAACCAAAACGCAGTTAGGGCTTATCATGTGCGTTACGGCTCTCGCGCTGGTTTCATGCGCGATTCCGAAGGGAGATAAGGAAATGGGCGATACGACGGGAAAGGCAGGGGGCGTCGAGGGCGCGGACCTGAAGGCGAGATTGACCGAAACGCAGTACGCGGTAACGCAGTTGTGCGGGACCGAACCGGCGTTCGACAACGCCTATTGGGACAACCACGCGCAGGGGCTCTACGTGGATATCGTGTCCGGGATTCCGCTTTTCAGTTCCTCGGACAAATTCGATTCGGGATCCGGGTGGCCGAGTTTCACTAAACCGATAGAAGCCGGAGCCGTCTCGGAAAAGCGGGACGACAGCCTTGGCATGACGCGTACCGAGGTGAGGAGCTCCCTCGCGGACTCGCACCTCGGGCACGTATTCGACGACGGGCCCTCCCCGGAAGGGCTGCGCTACTGCATCAATTCGGCGTCCCTCGATTTCATACCCCTGGCGGACATGGAAAAAAAGGGATACGGCCCCTGGGTTCCGCTGGTCGCCCCGGCGAAGGAGGGGGAGCCTTCCCGGGAGACCGCGCTGTTCGCGGCGGGCTGTTTCTGGGGCACCGAGGGGTATTTCAGGCAGCTCGACGGCGTCCTTTCAACGACGGTCGGCTATTCGGGCGGCTCCGTGGCGTTCCCGACCTACGAGCAGGTCTGTACCGGCTCGACGGGCCATGCCGAGGCCATCAGGATCGACTTCGACCCCTCGAAAATCGGGTACCGCGATCTCCTGTTCCATTTTTTCCGGATGCACGACCCCACCTCCCTCAACCGGCAGGGCGGCGACATGGGAACCCAATACCGTTCCGCGGTTTTCGCCGTCGGGGGCGGACAGAGGACGGAAGCCCTCGGGGTTATCCGGGAACTGGGCGGGGAATACCGAAAACCCATCGTGACCGAGGTCAGGGAGGCGGGTCCTTTCTACCCGGCCGAGGAATATCACCAGGATTATCTCGAGAAAAATCCCGGGGGCTATTGCCACGTCGACCTTACCCTGGCGAAGGAACCCTTGATCGTCCCGAAGGACTGATACGGTCCGGTAAGGTTTGACAAATTCCCCGGCAGTGGCGAAAATTCACGGTAAAGGGGGGATTCCATGAACCCGGTGCGCACTTTTTTCGGAATACTCAAGCTGGAATTGCAGGACGCCGCGGACGATGCCGCGGGCATGATCGAGGCCGCCGGCATGAAGCTCGCGGACGGCACCTATACCGAGTACGTGCAGCGGGAAAACACCGCGCTCTACCGAAGCGAGATCGACGCGCTCCACGACTTGGTGAAGGAAATTTCGGAAAGGGAAACGCAAGCCCATACGGTCGAGGACGCGATAGACGCGGTCCGGCGGATAATTCCCGAAAAAGTGGATGACTGGAACTATCCGGCCCTCGTGGGGGATCTTCTCGACCGCAAGATCGCGAAGGCGAGAAAATACCTGGAAATGGGGACTTAATCCGCCGCCGGGGTGTTATACTCAAGTATCAGGAGGATTCTCCATGTATCAACCTTGGTTCGTGTGGGCTATCGTGGGCGTGGTGTGCATCGGCTTGGAGATGCTGCTGCCCGGATTCGTCATTTTCTTTTTCGGCGTCGGGGCCCTCGCCACCGCGCTTTTGAGCCTTCTCCCCTTCGTATCGGGGATGATTTGGCTGCAGGTTCTCCTTTTTATAGTGCTCTCGGTGCTGTCGCTGGTTTTCCTCCGGCGGCGGTTTACGCAAATTTTCGCGGGAACGGTTTTCGACTCGCGCCACGCGGATCCCGAGGAAACCGGGGCCGGCGAAACGGCCGAGGTGATCGAGACGGTAACCGCCCACGCTGACGGCCGCATCCGGTTCAAGGGCACGACCTGGCCGGCCCGGACGAAATCCGGATCCATCCCCGTCGGCGCGCGGGCACTGGTGATAGAGCGCGACGGCATGACCTACATAATCGCCCCTCTCGGGGAGAATTGAGGAATATCTAAAGTTACAAAGGGGTAAAAAATGAACGTAGTCCTTGTGTACATCGTGGCCATCGTGGTCATCATCGTACTTTTCAAGATCGCGGTGGTCATCCCGGAACGGGAGAGTTATATCGTGGAGCGCCTCGGCAAATACACGAAAACCCTGGAGGCGGGGTTCCACCTTCTCGTTCCCTTCATCGACCATATCGCCTACAGGCAGACCCTGAAGGAAGAGGCCCTGGACGTGGATCCACAGCTCTGCATCACCACCGATAACGTTCAGGTGCAGGTGGACGGAATCCTTTACCTCCGCGTGGTTGACCCGGTCAAGGCGAGTTACGGAATCGAGAACTACAAGTTCGGGGTTACCCAGCTCGCGAAGACCACGATGCGCAGCGAGATCGGCAAGCTCGAGCTCGACAAGACGTTCTGCGGCCGCGAGGGCATAAACGACAATATCGTGAAGGCCCTCGACGAGGCCTCGGACCCCTGGGGCATCAAGGTCACCCGCTACGAGATCCGGGACATCACCCCCACCGAGACGATCATGGAGGCGATGGAGAGCCAGATGCGGGCCGAGCGGATGAAGCGCGCGAGTATCCTTTCCTCGGAGGGGCAAAAGCAGGCACGCATCAACGTGTCCCTCGGCGAGAAGCAGGATTCCATCAACCGTTCCATGGGCGAGAAACAGCGCCGCATCAACGTGGCCGAGGGCCGCGCCCAGGCGATCGAGATCACGAGCAAGGCGAGCGCCGAGGGGCTCCGCATGGTCGGTCACGCCCTCTCCCAGCCCGGGGGAAAGACCGCCATGGGAATCCGGCTCGCCGAGGCTTACATCCAGCGATTCAGGAAAACCCTCGACAAGTGCGACGTGTCCGTGTATCCCCAGGAACTGGCGGGTCTCGCCACGGTGGCCGATATCATTAAAAAAGCGGGCGCCGCGCCCCTGGGAGGCAAGAAATGAGCCCATTCATGCCGCTATTGGTATTGCTCGCGTTTTTCGCGCTCGTATTCGTAATAACCCTTTTCAGGAGCGTCCGCGTCGTGCCGAACAAGACGGCACTCATCGTGGAGCGCCTCGGCAAGTACAACCGCACCCTCGAAGCGGGGTTCCATGTCCTCTTCCCCTTCATCGACAAGGTACGCTACAAGCAAACCCTGAAGGAACAGGCGATCGACGTTCCCGCCCAGGACTGCTTCACCAAGGACAACGTGAACGTGCGGGTCGACGGGGTGCTTTACCTCATGGTGATGGACCCGAAGAAGGCGAGCTACGGTATCCGCAATTATTCCTACGCGACGGTCCTCCTCGCGCAGACCACCATGCGTTCCGTGATCGGACAGCTCGAGCTCGACAACACCTTCGAGGCCCGGGAGCAGATAAACGCCCAGGTCGTGAAAGCCGTCGACGAGGCTTCCGATCCCTGGGGCGTGAAAGTCACCCGGTACGAGGTACAGAACATCAAGGTCTCGTCCTCCATCATGGACGCGATGGAAGCCCAGATGAAAGCCGAGCGGGAAAAGCGGGCCGAGATCGCGCGCTCGATCGGCGAGATGGAAACCAAGATCAACCTTTCCCTCGCCGCGCTTACCGAGGCGGTAAACCGGAGCGAGGGCGAAAAGCAGAAGATGATCAACGAGGCGGAAGGCGAGGCGAGCGAGATCGTCGCCGTGGCCAAGGCCACGGCGGAGGGAATCCGCATGATCGCCGAGTCGGTGGTAATGGAAGGCGGCCACGAGGCGGCCAACCTGAAACTGTCCGAAAACTGGATCGACGCCATCGGCGGCGTCGCGAAGGACGGCTCGCGCCTTATCATCGGCGCGGACATGACGGATATCAACGAGGTTACCTCGCGGGCGGCACGCATGATCGCCGGGACCGAATGAGAAACCCCGAAGCTTGAAACTTAAAGGGCGCCCCGCGACGGGCGCCCTTTCCTTATTGACCGCCCGGATGGTCCCCGAAGGCGCATACGCGGTTTCTTCCGCGGCGTTTGGCCTCGTAAAGCGCCCCGTCGGCCCCGCGCCTGAGCTCCATGCTTTCTTCCTCAAAGCCCCTTTCGCCGGTGACAAGCACGTGAAGGCCGACGCTGATTGTGACCCGCGGCCCGATTTCCGACGCCGGGTGGGGTATATCGAGTTCTTCCACCGCCTCCCGGAGCAGTTCCGCGGTTCTTATCGCCTCCGCGTGCCCCGCGGGGTACACGATAACCGCGAACTCCTCGCCGCCGTACCGGGCCAAGAAATCGCTCGAGCGCTTGAGGCGGCCCGAGAGGCACTTCGCGATCCGGGCGAGGCATTCGTCCCCCGCGATATGGCCGAAGGCGTCGTTGTAATTCTTGAAATAATCGACGTCGATCATGAGAACCCCCAGGGATTCCCCGGCCCTCGCGGCGCGGTTCCATTCGGTTATCAGCCTCGAGTCGAAATTTCGCCGGTTACCGATCAGGGTCAGGCTGTCGATATTGGCCTGCTCCTCGAGCAGGGCGTTCGCCCGCTTGAGTTCCCCCTCGAGTTTCTTCCGTTCCGAAATATCCGCCGCCACCACGAGAATTCCCGCGAAGGCGCCCCGCTCGAATATCGGGGTTTCGGTGACCTGAACTTCCTTCATGGCCGAACCGTCCAATCCGATTTTCGCGTCGTAACGCACCGTGCCGCGCGAGGGTTCGGGGTCCGGGCTTTCTCCCTCGGAACGCAGGAAGGTTTCGGCTTTCATGCCGTGTATAAGGTCGGGGTCAATGCCCGTGAGGTTCATGAACGCGTTGTTCGCGCTGGTCACGAAGCGGTTCGCCGATAGGGTGAAGATCAGGTCGGTTGAATGGCCGAAAACGGCGTCGTAAAGGAGTTGCGTCCGCCTGAGGCCCGCCTCGACCGCGCCCCGAATGAACAGTTCGGTCGCGGCGAAAACCAGCGCGACCGCGGTACCCAAGCCGAGGATCGCGACTGCCTTCTCCGGGCTCCCCGGCAGGTTCGGCCCGAAGAGTATCAGGAGTATCGCGAGCGAGTATTGAACGGCAATCGCTAGTCTCTTTCGCCGGTACATCGCGGGGACAAGGCAGGCGGAAAAGGCCGTGGCCAAGGCGGGTCCCGCGTGGACCGGAACCATCCACCAGGCGATGAAGAAGGGGAAGAAACGATAGGTGAATAAGGGGTTTTCGAACGTGCCTTTCGGGATAAAATCGCCGACGACGCATGCCGCCGCGAAAATTCCCCATGCCGCGGCGGACTCGGGACGCGCGAAAGACGCGGGAGAAGCCCACGCCTCGAACAGGAACGCGAGGGAAAGGGAAAGGAGGGAAAGCCGGTTGCCGAGCACGAATCCGTAGTTCGTCTCGCCCAGGCGATACGACAACCCCGTCAATTCTCCCGAGGGGGAAAGACGCTTTGCCGAACGGAAGGCGAGGAGCAGAGCGAAGGCGATGAGGGCTACGGGCGTCAGCATGGACGGAAACAAAGGTATGTTCCAGGTCAGATCCGCGCGGGCAAAATCGATGGACGCGAGGGTTCCTGGGCCTACCACCAGGTCAAAGCCGGTAAGGGGAACGTCTATCCTTCCGTCGTCCGGCGCGTCGTTGCGCTGCCAGTCGTTGCGTTGAAAATCCGAAAGCCGGATTTTCGTTTCTATCCAATCGGGGCCTTCGGGGTCCCTGAAGACGAGCCAATCCTCGCCGTCTTTGTATCCGGGTATCGGGCTGTCGACCAGGTGGACCGAGATTTCTTTAGCGACCCCTCGGACGCGCCAGACCAGCCGAAGCGAGGCGTTTTTCGGAACGTCCATGAGGGAGCGGATGTCGAAGCCGTTATATTCGGAGCTGCCCGACTCGTTGGTCTCGAAGGAGAGGAACTTCGTGCCGTCGGGATCCGTTTTGACGGCGAGCGTGCTTTTACCCCGATAGAAGCGCGAGATATACGAATTGTCCGGGCTTACCCCGTCGGGAAGAAGGGAAAAATCGATGACGGGCACGGAGTGGCTAAAATCCGTACCGAGTATTTTGATGCCGCCGGCCAGGGCGAGGGCGATCGTGAGCAGGCTAAAGGCATGCGGAAGAAAACGAACGGGTAGTCCCTTGTTGGCTTGCATTCAAAACCTCTAGGATAATTCTAGTTTGGGCGTGCCCAAAAAGCCAGGGATTATCGACGGGAGATTCGGAGGGAACCTGTACCTCCCCGGCGGGTGAACTTACCTGAGACGCGCGCCGTCGACGAGGTTTTTCGCGATTTCCAGAAGCCTGCGGGTCTCCTCGGGACCGTAGGGTTCCCGGCCGTCCCAGGCGGGATCGAGGCAATGGCCGGGTGAAAGGGAAGCCAGTTCCCAGTCCGCGCCTGCCGGCAGCAAGGCGGCGATGCCGCGAAGTTCCGCCTCTCCCACGAGGCCCGGGGCGAGTACCGTACGGTATTCCACCCGGAGCGGCGGCCCGGCTTGCGCCGCGGTTTCCCGCGCGAGTATCACGAGGCTTTCAAGGAGCCGTTCCGCGTCCCGTTCCCCCGCGGCGGGCTCCACGGCGAGCTCGCCGTAGCGCCCGGGTAGGGTTTTCACGTCGATCGCAATCATGTCCGGCCTGGTCTCCGGGTCGGCGAGCAGGGCGTGAAGCCTCTCGGGCAAGGTACCGTTCGTGTCGATTTTTACGGCCAGGCCAAGCGAACGGGCCTTGCGGATCAGGGGGGCGAGGGCGGGGGAAAGGAGCGGTTCACCGCCGGAGACGGCGAGGGCCCCTATGAGACCGGCCCTCTTTTCAAGGTGTGCGTAGGCCTCTTCGATGGGCACGTATTCTCCGCCGTCGCCCTTCGGGCCCGACACCACGCTCGCGGTCGCGAGGCCCCCGTTGTGGCAGTATGGGCATCGAAGGTTGCACCCCGGAAGGAAAACGGCCGCGGAGACGCGGCCGGGGTAATTCACCAGGGTGGTCTTCAGGAGACCGACGTTCACGGCGCCGTCAGAAAAGGGCCGGTTCCGTCGCCGCGGCCGCCGCGAGCGCGGGGAGCGCCCTGATCTGCTTCACGGAATGGGCGCGGCCGAGCTCGTTGCCGTCGGCGTCGAAGAAGATCGCCGTGGGCGCGGAGAACACTCCCCAGGTTTCCGCGCGGGAAATTCCCTCGGGGGTATCCACGTCGATCTGCTCGCCGGAATAGGGCAGGTTGGCGCAGCATTCCTTCACAGGGGGGCAATTCGGGCAGGTGGCGCGCACGTAAAGCTCGTAGCGGGCCACGGGACCGGAGGGAAGGGCGACGGCTTCGACGGCCTCGGCCGGGGCGGCGAAGTTTCCGGAGGGCCTTTCCTCGGGAAGGTGGCTGACCACGCCGGCTTCGTCGGCGACGAAAAGCTTGCGATGGTTGTATTCCTCGCGCTTGCCGCGGTTCCAGTTTCGGACGGAGCGGTAATATCCGACGATGCGGGCATAGACCTCAGTGCCGGTTCCGTGCACGTCCTGCATCTCCGCCTTGACCTTCGCGATGTCCGCGTCAATTTCCGCGATAGTTCTCATTGTTCCCCTCCCGGGACTTTTATGATTATTGCGGCCGGCATGCGCCTGCGCCGCGGGTATTTCGTAAACGCTTTTTCAGTTGGCCCCGCCGACCGTACGCCTTTCCGCCTCGAGTTCGGTAAGCCGCGCGGTGAGTACCTCGGAGCGTTCCGCCTTGCAGGTCGGGCACTCGAAATGCTCGCCGTTCAGGTACCCGTGTATCGGGCAGATCGAGAAGGTTGGCGAAACCGAGAAATACGGAATGCGGTAGTTCGAGGCGACGGCCTTCACGAGGTCGCGGCAGGATTCCCAATCCTTCACCGCCTCGCCGAGGTAGATATGGAACACCGTGCCGCCGGTATACTTGGTCTGAAGCCCTACCTGATGGTCCAGGGCCTCGAAGATATCGGCGGTGAACCCGACGGGCAGCTGGCTCGAATTCGTGTAGAAGGGGTCCGAGTCGCCGGAGGTGACGATGTCCGGGTAATGCTTCTTGTCGTGCCGGGCGAGCCGGTAGGAGGTACTCTCCGCCGGCGTGGCCTCGAGGTTGAAAAGGTCGCCCGTCTCCTCCTGGAAATCCGCGAGCTTTTGCCGCATGTGGAGAAGCACCTTCTCGGCGAAGGCCTTGCCCCGCTCGTTCACGATATCCACCCCGAGGAAGTTGAGGCAGGCCTCGTTCATGCCGCAAATTCCGATGGTGGAAAAATGGTTGTTCAGGTGGCTGAGGTAGCGCCGGGTATAGGGGAAGAGCCCTCCCTCGAGGAGGCGTTCCACGACCTTCCGCTTGTACACGAGGCTGATCTTGGCCTGCTCCATGAGGTAGTCCAGGCGCGCGAAAAACTGGGACTCGCCCTTCGCGAGATAGGCGATCTGGGGCAGGTTGATGGTCACTACGCCGATGGAGCCGGTGAACTCGTCGGAGCCGAAGAGGCCGCCGCCGCGCTTGCGGAGCTCGCGCTTGTCGAGCTGGAGGCGGCAGCACATGGAGCGGACGTCGCTCGGGTTCAGGTCCGAATTGAGGAAGTTCTGGAAATAGGGCGTGCCGTACCGGGCGGTCATCTCGAACAGGAGCCGGGCGTTCGGGCTCGACCAATCGAAATCGCTCGTAACGTTATAGGTCGGGATGGGGTACTGGAAGCCGCGCCCCGCCGCGTCGCCCTCGAGCATCAGCTCGATGAAGATACGGTTGATCGTGTCCATTTCGGGCTGGCAATCGCCGTAGGTGAAGGGCATTTCGCCGCCGCCGACCACGGCCTGCTTGTCCGCGAGGTCCGCCGGGCAGTTCCAGTCGAGGGTGATGTTCGTGAAGGGAGCCTGGCTGCCCCACCGGCTCGGGGTGTTCACGCCGTAGATGAAGCTCTGGAGGCATTGCTTGACCTCCTTGTCCGAAAGGTCGTCCTTTTTGACGAAGGGGGCGAGGTAGGTGTCGAAGGAGCTGAAGGCCTGGGCGCCGGCCCATTCGTTCTGCATGATGCCGAGGAAGTTCACGATCTGCTGGATCAGGGTCGAAAGGTGCCGGGCCGGCTTGGACGTGATCTTGTCGGGCACGCCGCCGAGGCCCTCGGCGATGAGCTGCCGGATGGACCAGCCCGCGCAGTAGCCGGAGAACATGGAGAGGTCGTGGATGTGGAAGGCCGCGGTGCGGTGCGCCTCGGCGACTTCCTCGGGATATATGTTCTTGAGCCAGTAATTGGCCGTGATGGTGCCGGAGTTATGGAGGATGAGGCCGCCGAGGGAGAAGTTGACGTTCGCGTTCTCCTTGACCCGCCAGTCCGCCTGGGACAGGTAGCCGTTCATCGTCTCGTCGATGTCGAGCATGAGGCGCTCGGTATCGCGGATCGCCTCGTGGCGGGAGCGGTAGAGAATGTAGGCCTTGGCGACCCGGACCTCGCTCGCCTCGATGAGCACGGACTCGACGATGTCCTGAATTTCCTCGATCGCCGGGATCGAGTGGGCATGCCTGCCGGCCATGAGGGCCCGGAGGTGCTCCTCGACGGAATCGGTAAGCTCCCTGGCGCGGTCGGGATTCGCCGTGCCGTTAACGGCGGCGAGCGCCTTGTCGATGGCCCC
>QKCE01000337.1 GCA_003245785.1 Spirochaetales bacterium
GGCCTACGCGCAAATCCGCTCGGTAAACGCAAAAACGGACCGGTCCTGGATCGCCAATTACGGAACGACAACCCAGCAGTTCGCGTCGGATATGCATAACCTGGAGCGGGACTATTGGCGATTCATGTTAAACCGTGAACGGAAAAAAGTTGTGCACAACTTTTCCACATGGTTGAAAAGAACGTTAACCGTTATTCGTTGTTCCGTACTGGGTTGGCTTCATGACGCGAAGTATCGACTCTATACGCTTGAGGTCGCAAAAACCTACCACGTCAAGGATCGCGAACATGCAGAAGGAAACGGACAGGATTTGTACGAACACAGCTTCGAATATCTCGCGTTGGATCGCTGGGCGGAAATCGCGAAACCTCACCTGACCGAAGCTGACCGGATCGAAACGACGCACATTGAAATGTCACGCCCTTCATATGAGTATGAATGGGGAGCGATCAATAACGACATTTCCCGACTGGATGAGGCTATTTTGACCCTGGATCCCCTATGGGAGCGAAAAATACTCGCGGAAGCCCTCTCAAAACGCCTTAAATTGACCCGAAGGAACGACGTTCACGAAATTGTCACGCTTTCCTCCCGTTTATTTGAACTCGATCCCGCAAGGTTCATAAGGGATGACCTGAGCCTTCCAGTAAGAATTTCAATTGATCCCTCGGTTAATCCACGATTCGGCCGGAATATCGAGAGGGCCTTGAAGCATGTCGGTTTCTATAATTTTCAGTATTCTCCCTTGTCTTTAAACATTGACGTAATTCCTGACGGTATCAGGATATCTTTGGTAAATAGCAACGGGAAACCAACCGGAATTCCACAAATTATCCACAACTCCGAGCCTAATCCACAGGTTATTGCAAATTCTGTCAACAGTTTTTCCACAGACCTGTTTCGAAGCAAATTGACCAAATAAAAGCCCTTTCGGCGCTACACCGAAAGGGCTTTCATCGTTTTCGTCCGACCGTTCGTAATCGGACCGGACTCCTCCCTTATTTGACGGAAAGAAGCTCCAGGTCAAAGGCGATGAACGCGTTGGGGGGAATAACCCCGCCCGCGCCGCTCGCGCCGTAGGCGAGTTCCGGCGGAATCACGATAGTTCTCTTCTCGCCGACTTTCATCTCGAGCGCCTGGGAATCAAATCCGGGTATCAACTGGCCCCGTCCCACGGGGAAAGAAAGGGGTTCGTGCATGTCGGAATCGTCGAACACGGTACCGTTGAGGAGGTAACCCTTGTACTTTACCGTAAGGGTCTGCCCGACCTTCACGCCGGCGCCCGACCCTTCCTTGGTCACTACGTAGTAGACCCCGGAAGCGGAAACCTTCGCGTTCGGCCATTTTGCCTGGATAGTCGCGATCGCGTCCTTCTTGGCGTCCGCCACGGCCGCCTGGGCGCGGTCCGCGTTGGCGACCTGGTATTTGTTGAAATCTTCCTGGGAAGCGGTAAACCTCTTCGCCTCGTCGCCGTTTCGCACGATCTTCACGGAAACGATCTTGTCGCCCTGGGCGACGGCGTTCACCACGTCCTGCCCCTCGATCACGCGCCCGAAAATCGTATGCTTGCCGTCAAGCCAGGGCGTCGCCACGTGGGTGATGAAGAACTGACTCCCGTTGGTGTTCGCGCCCGAGTTGGCCATGGCCAGAATCCCGGGACCCTCGAACTTGAGGGACTGGTCGAATTCGTCGGGGAATTTGTACCCGGGACCGCCCGTTCCGTTTCCCAACGGATCGCCGCCCTGGATCATGAAATCCTTGATGACCCGGTGAAAGCTCAGGCCGTCGTAAAATTTCTTTCCCTTCGCGGCGTCGAGGGTGCCCTCGGCCAAGCCCACGAAATTACACACGGTCATCGGCGTCTTCTTGTAGTAGAGCTCGAGCACGATCGCGCCCTTGCTGGTGTTCATGATCGCGTACAACCCGTCTTTGTCGATCGACGCGGCGGTTTTTTCATCGCTCATAGATCCTTTCTCCTTGGAGCCGGCATCCGCACCCCCGAACATGATCGCCGCCGCGGTGGCGGTTCCCACGATCAGGAGCGAGAGGGCGCAAACCAGCAAAATTTTAAAGTACTTCTTCATTCCTTGAACTCCCTTGTCGCGGATACCGCCCTATGCCAGCGGGAAAGGAGCCGTTTCCGCGTTTTATCATTCATATCCGGCTCGAACCGTGATTTCAATTGCCAGTTACGCTCGATGTCCTCGGGGCTGGACCAATAACCGCACCGGAGCCCCGCAAGATACGCGGCGCCCAAGGCGGTAATCTCCGCTATCTCCGGTAAAACCACCGGAACGCCCGAAATATCGGCTTGAAATTGCATCAGGAAGGAATTGGCCGTGGCGCCGCCGTCCGCTTTGAGGGTTTCCACGGGCTTTCCGTAGTCTCCGCTCATCGCTTCCAAAAGGTCTTCCGACTGTAACGCGATGCTTTCCAGGGCTGCGCGCACGATATGGGCCCGGTTCGCGCCTCTCGAAAGGCCGAGAATCGCGCCCCTCGCGTCGGGATCCCAATAAGGCGTCCCGAGACCCACGAAGGCCGGGACTATGACAACGCCGTTCGTGTCAGGGACCGATCGGGCCACGATTTCGGATTCCGGCGCGCTTTCGATGAGCTTCAACTCGTCGCGCAGCCATTGGATCACCGCCCCGGCGATGAATACGGAGCCTTCGAGGGCGTAGGTAACCCGGTCGCCGATCTTCCAGGCGACGGTGGTTAAAAGGTTGTTATTCGATCGAACGGGGACATCCCCGGTATTGAGGAGGCAAAAGCAGCCAGTGCCGTAGGTATTTTTCGCCATGCCGGCCTTGAAACACGAATGGCCGAAAAGCGCGGCTTGTTGGTCCCCCGCGACCCCGTTAACCGGAATCTCCCGGCCGAAAAGGTGCGCTTTAGTAACCCCGAAGTCGTCGGAACTTGAAAGAACCTCGGGGAGAACCGAGGCTGGAACGCCCAGGAACGACAACAGAAGGGGATCCCACTTTAATTCATGGATATTGAACATGAGAGTACGCGAGGCGTTCGTTACGTCCGTCACGTGCCTTCCGGTAAGCTTCCAAAGTAGCCAGGAATCCACGGTACCGAACATCAGCTCGCCGTTCTCCGCGAGCGCCCGGAGCGCCATGTTTTCCCTGAAAAGCCAGGTCAGTTTGGTCCCCGAAAAATACGGATCGAGTCGAAGCCCGGTCCTGACGCGGAATTCTTCCTCCAGGCCGGAGGCGATCAATTCCTCGCAAATGGCGGTGGAGCGCCTGCATTGCCACACGATGGCGCGATATACGGGCTTACCGGAATCGCGGTCCCAAAGGACCACAGTTTCGCGCTGGTTCGTAATGCCGATGGAAACGATCTCCGTGGCCTCGACGCCCGCGTTCGCGATCGCGTCCCGGGCGACCGCGAGCTGGCATTCCCAAATCTCCTCAGCGTCGTGTTCGACCCAGCCGGGCTCGGGATAGTACTGGGGAAAATCCCTTTGCGCGCTGCCGACAATGAGACCGGAACGGTCAAAAACGATCGCGCGTGAAGACGTCGTGCCCTGATCGAAAGAGAGTATATAGCCTTTAGGATCTTTCATATTCGTTGATAAACCATCGGTAAATCGCGTCGGCGCGGGTAGTGAAAGATGCGTTTATTTTTTTTTCTATTCCCGGGATGGCGAAAAAATCCACTCTGGTGAGGGAGTATATAAGGAGATGGGAACCTAAATCCCTCACGACGAGGGATACGTGCATTCTGTCCCGGTTAATCAGCTTTACGAAGGTATACTTGAGGCCTTCCTCGTTCCGGGAATAAAAGGCGACGGAATCCGCCGTTTCGCGATAGGCGTACCGGTAAAGGTACTCCCCGAAAGTCAGATCCTTTTGAACGGCGTAAATAACCTGTCCGTCGGCGGAACCGCCCGTGGGGTCCGCTATTTTCAGCCTTTTTTCGGGATCCGAAACCGCATAGGAAGACTCGTAGAGGGTCCTCATGGCGTTCCTGGACGTGGAAAAGTACTCGATGCCCTGGAGACGCGAAAGGGAGCGAAGAATGTCCGCTATTTTTTGGACGTCATGCCCGGGCTCGGCTGCCATTCCGGCGGGCTTCGCGTACAAATAAAGGGTTTCGGAAAAGAAGGGAGGGGCGGAACCGTCCCAAAAAGAAGCGGCCTCGTCTACCAGCGCCGTTTTCGGCGCGAATTCGAGGCCCGCGGACGGTTCCCTGTAGGAGTTATGCTGAAGCATCCCCCGTTCGCGCAGTTCCGTAATTTTCCCCGCCGGAAACAACCCGGCGAGGGCCGCGTCCAAGTCGTCCGCGAAAAGGCTCGCGGCGGAAAGGATGACGGAAATGGCGAACAGGATGAGTTTCATTTATCTCCCTTTGTAATAGACCCGGACCTGCTTGTAGAGGCCCTCGCCCTCGCTCTTGGTGTCCACGTCGCCGATATCGTTCAGCGTCGTGTGGATCAGACGGCGCTCGAAGGGATTCATCGGCTCGAGGAGGATCGATCCCCTGGAGCTCCTGACCCGGTCGGCGGTCGTATAGGCAAGCCGCACGAGGGATTCTTCCCTCCGGATGCGGTACTGCTCGGAATCGAGGATGATCCTCATGTCCTCCCGCCCGATCTTGCCCGCGTACACGTTCGCGAGAAGCTGGATCGCGTCGAGGTTCTTACCCTTCCGCCCGATCAGGATAGAGGAATCCGGCGACTTGAGCTGCAGGCCGAGCTTGCGCTCTTCCCGGGACATTACCTCGACGGTCACCTGGTACCCCATCTTCCGGATGACGGAAGCGACGAAATTGACGATCGACTTCTCGAACTCGTCTCGGGGAAGGGGGTCCTGAAACACGGACCGGGGCCTTTCCGCGCCCTCGGAAGAGCGGGGTACGGATCCGCCGACGTCGTCGGTATGCACGCGGATGCGTACGTAGCCTTTCTTGAAAATGCTGTTTTTTTGTGCCTCGATGATTTCAACGTCGAACTGATCCTTCTCGAGGCCGAGTTCGGCGGCGGCGATCTCGATGGCTTCCTTTTCGGTTTTACCTTCGAATTCGTATGTCATTTAAACGCTCCTGGCGATAATATGTTACTTACTTGACCAGCTTCAGCTCGCCGCTCTTTTTCTTCCCGTGCATCATCTTGTTGATGATGACCTGCTGGATCAGGGTGAGGATGTTCGAGAGGGTCCAGTACAGGATAAGTCCCGCGGGGGCGTTGTAAAACAGGAAGAAGAAGAACAGGGGCATACCGTAGAGCATGATCTTCATGGAACTGTTTTGCTGGCCCGCGGTCGGCGTCTGGGTCACCTTGCCGAACAGGAGTTGGGATACCACGTACACGATCGGCAGG